>NZ_CP073697.1:4167500-4445627 GCF_025264665.1 Edaphobacter flagellatus | reverse complement strand
AGGCCGCTTCAGTCTCGATCTTCCCGCCGGTACTTATGAAATCGACGCAGACGCCCCCGGCTTCGCGACCCTGCAGCGCACCGGCGTTGTTGTCACCAGTGAGTCGGTCGATCTGCCGTTGGTTCTCAACATCAGCGGCGTCAGCGAGCAGGTTGTGGTCGAAGCCGAAGCCTCGAATTCGCTAGCCGCACAGCAGGCTCCGTTGGACGCGCGTCTTGATGCTCGTTCTGCTCGCACTGAAGTCAATGAGCGGTATATCAACAACTATCTGTCTCCCGTCGCCGACTACAGCGAGACAACGCAGATGGCCCCCGGTACTTTCAGCGTCAACTCCAACGGCATCGGCCTCGGTGACTCCAAGAGCTACTTCAGAGGTTTTTCCGACGGTAATTACGACATTACCTTCGACGGTATCCCCTTCGAGGACACTAACAGTCCCACGCATCACTCCTGGTCGTTCTTCCCATCGCAATGGCTCGGCGGTGTGGATTTCGACCGCAGTCCCGGAACAGCGTCCACGGTTGGCCCCACCCCCTTCGGCGGCTCCATCAATCTGCTATCGAAGCCACTGCCTGAGCGCATGAACATTGCTGGCGGCGTATCGTACGGGTCATTCAACACCCTGCTCGTGGACGGTCTATTCACCACAGGCAAGTTTGGTCCCGGCCACAAGATGCGCCTGCTGATCGATGTGCACCATCTAAGCTCCGACGGATTTCAAACCTACAACTACCAGGAACGCAATGCGGGCTCGCTCAAGTACGAGTACAGGATCTCCGACACGCGCATCCTCACGGGCTTTGCCGGCGTGATCCACCTCAACACCAACACGCCCAACTTCAAAGGCCCGCTACGCAGCCAGGTGAGCAGCATTGGCTATAACTATCTACTGAATAACGACCCAACCTCCGCAGCCTACTACAAGTACAACTGGTACGTGCTACCCACGGACTTCGAGTATGTCGGCTATAAATCCGACATCGGTCACAGTTGGTATATCGATACCAAGGGCTATACCTACTCCTATAACAACCATCAGAACTACACCAATACGCAAACAGGCACAATTTCGGCGTCGGGTTGCGCAGCAAATTCCTCGGGAGTGTATCCCTGCGGCACGGACAAACTTAACAGCTATCGTAAGTATGGCGAGATCACGACGATCAGCGAGGTATCAAAGTACGGCATCTTTCGCGCCGGTATGTGGTATGAGTGGGCCGCTACCGATCGTTATCAGATTCCGCAGAACCCTTTGAACGGCACCGATTCCGTGCTGCCAAACTTCCACGAACGCTTCTGGACCAACTCCTATCAACCGTTCGCGGAGTATGAGTATCACCCCACGACGAAGCTTACTGTCTCCGGGGGCTTCAAGTATGCGCACTACAACCAGGATTTGACGCAGTACGCAGATAACGGGAAAACCATCGGCAGCGTTGATCCGGTGACGAAGGTTCCCTTCACGGCGCGCTACAGCTCGGCTGGCTATAACTCCTATCTGCCCTCAGGCGATGCGAACTATCGCATCCGCGAGAACTGGTCCGTCTACGGTCAGGTTGGCACCGGTTCGGTGATTCCACCGTCCAGCGTCTTCGACCAGGCGGGCACCGTCACTACTCTGCCCAAGCCGAGCTTTGCGCTCACGCTCCAGACAGGTACCGTAATCAAACTCCGCCGAATAACCTTTGATTTCGACTACTATCACGTGCACTTCGGCAATTCCTACACGGCAATCGCCGATCCCAACATCCAGAGTGGAACGCAGTTCTTCTCCTCGGGCGATTCCGTCACGCAAGGCATTGAAGGGGAAACGAACATCGCTCTCGCACACGGTCTTAACCTTTATGTGAACGGAACCTATGGTGTCGCCAAGTACGTGAGCCGGACCGTAAATGGCGCAACTAACATCAATTATCAGAGGTGGGTCGCCAACACACCGGCCAACACAGAAGCCTTCGGCCTCACCTACAGCCGTAAGGGAATGGACTTTGGCATCTTCGATAAGCGGGTGGGGCCCATGTGGAACGATAACGGCACTTTCAACCAAGTTGTACCCATTGATCCATTCAGCGCCACCAACCTCTTCCTTAACTACACCGCACCGGGCGATTCGCGCCTCGCGGGCACGAAGGTCCGCTTCGGAATCAACAACCTCTTCGACGTGAGAAATATTGTCAGCGTCAGCCCCGCGACCAAAGGAGCCAACTTCACCCCCAATGCAGGCGACTCGCTTGGACTTACCCCAGGACGCAGCTTCAGCATCACAGTCAACCTCGGCGTTGCTCCGCGCAGTTAGCGTGCTGTGGGAGTTCTATAACTCGAGTGACTGTCGCCGTCGTGCTCAACATCGCCGCCGGCAGTCGCTCTGTGAGCACAAGGCTTATCGAAACAGTATCGGTTGGCGATCTCGATCCGAATTGTGGATCGGGTTGCGCGGACCGGATGACGATTTGTTCATTTGGCATTTCTGCGTGATCCATTGATGCTCTGCGAAAGTCTATTGAAAAGTGAATAGCCAAGACTACACGCTTCAGGGTGAGGCATACAAGTTGGTAGCAGACGCTGATCTCCCGCATGTTGAGGTCTATCCCCGAATGATGTCAGGTCGTATCTTCTCGGCGCTCCTGTCTGCGATCGCCATCACCAGTCACGCATTTGCACAGACGGTAACACCCGTACTTCAGCCCTCTCTACAGCAGCCATCCGAAGCCCGCGTCGTTGCTCTGACGGTTCCCGACGGCACTCCACTGCAGATCGCCCTCGACAAGGAAGCGCGTGTCCGGAAAGTCGGCCAGCCCATCACCGGGCGGGTCATGCAGCCCGTCTATGTCTTCGATCACCTTGTCATTCCTATTGGCACAGCAACGACAGGTCGAATCTCGGCGATTGATCCCGTTCCAGGCCGTGTACTAGCGCTGAGCGCGCTAAACGCTGATTTCACCCCATCTCATAAACTCTCCGTTACCTTCGACGAACTCATCCTGCCCGATGGCCGCCATGTCGACCTGCATGCGACCATCGTTCCCGGCTCTGGGCAGGTGATCCGGCTCGTATCCGCCGATGAGCACAAAAAGAACGCTGTGAAGGATGCCGCCGCCCAAAAGATAGATCAGGCCCGGGCACAGTGGAACAGTGCCATGAAACAGGTGGAGTCGCCCGGCAAGATGCATCTCGTGACGCGCTATGCCGTCGCCAGGCTTCCGGTCCATCCGCAGTACATCGACGCCGGAACGCTTTACACCGCGGAGCTTTCGCAACCGCTCGACTTTGGCAGTGAATCCGTTTCCTCCGATATTCTTTCTTCCATAGGGACGACACCTCCACCCGGAAGCCTTGTACACGCCGTCCTGCTGACTCCGCTGAATTCGGCGACTACCCTGAAGAGCACCGACGTAGAAGCTGAACTCTCACAGCCGCTCATCGACCAGGGGCATCTCATCCTTCCCGCCGGAACTCACCTTCGCGGCACTGTTCTCCAGGTGCGACCAGCACGCCACTTGCATCGCAACGGACAGCTACGCATTACTTTCCGCGAAGTCGTCCTGCCGAATGGAACGGTTCAGACCGTGGATACCAGACTTCAGGGCATACAGTCTGACTCTGCGGATAACGCCCAGCTCGATTCCGAGGGCGGCACTAAATCGACTGACTCGAAGACCCGGTATCTCTCTACCGGAGCCTCTGTCGGGCTCGCCCTCATTGGAAGCGGCGGACGGGACGACGTCGGAGATGCAGCTCCTGCCGCCGGTGGTGCGGTTGGATTCAAGCTCATCGGTCTGGTTGTTGGCCTCACCTTTCGCTCTCACACTTACGGCATCCTCATGAGCGCCTACGGAGGAGGCCGCTCTATTTACAGCAACTTTCTTGGGATGGGTCGTAACATCGTCTTCCCGAAAGATACAGTCATGGAGATTGGCTTCGGCAACAGAACATCGCTGCCCATGCCCGGTGCAAGTGCCGGAGCGCCATGGTGAAGCGTCTTTCCACTCTGACGGCAGTCTTTGTGATTCTGATGTCAGGTTCACTCTCGGCAGGGGCGCAGAACACCGCAGGGATCACGCAGGTCCAGCCGCCCAGGCCTGGCTCCTCAGACGCCTACACGCTTCATGTTGACGCGGAAGAAGTCGTTTTGAACTGCACTGTTCTGGACAGCAAAGGGGAACTCGTCAACGACCTGACCAAAAGCGACTTCAAGGTCTTCGAGGACAAAGCTCTCCAGAAAGTGATCTCCCTCCAGCACCAGGACACTCCCGTTTCGATTGGCTTGCTGGTCGATAACTCGGGTTCGATGAGCACCAAGCGAGCTGCCGTTGCTGCTGCCGCGCTTGATCTGGTAAAAGCTTCAAATCCACAAGACGAATCCTTTGTGATCAACTTTTCCGACCAGGCTTATCTCGACCAGGACTTCACCTCAGATCTCAATCAATTACAGAAGGGACTTTCGCATCTCAGTCTGTCCGGTGGCACCGCACTCTACGACACAGTTGTGACCGCCGCCGACAAGATGGAGCGGTCTGCGACACGTCCCAGAAAGGTACTGATCGTGATCACCGATGGGGATGACAACGCCTCGAAGCTCACTCTGGATAATGCCATCCATCGCGTTCAGGACATGCAGGGGCCGATTATCTACTCCATTGGTCTGCTCTTTGGCGACGACAGGTCACGGCATGCAAAACGCGACCTGCAGGCACTCTCCAGCGAGACAGGTGGAATATCCTTCTTCCCCAACTCGCTGAAGGATATTGATTCCGTCGCCGCCGAAGTTGCCCGCAATATCCGCAATCAGTACGCTATTGCGTACCACTCGCCGCAAGCGTCCAATGGCGGGTACCATACCGTCAAGGTTGAGACGAAGGCTTCAGGACATGGCAAGCTGACTGTCTATACCCGGCCCGGCTATCGCTCGAGGCAATCCTCGTCCGGTATCACGCACAAACCTTAACGGCAAAAGTCATTCTTCAGGCTTTTGAATTGTGTACGTCTTTATCGATTGTTCCAACTGTCAGCAGACGGTGCATACATGTTAGAAGCCGCAGACACACGCTCTAACTCCGAGCCGCGAAGAGTGGTTGGCTAAACCTACGTGGCTACAGAACCGTTCACCTTGACCCCTCAATGAGGCCCTCCGTTCTATGGAGTTGCTCCAAAGAGCGCTCCGGCGCCTGCGGTAACTGCCATAGCCAGTGCTCCCCAGAAGGTTACGCGCATGGCACCTTTGATCATGCTTGCGCCACCTGCAGATGCGGCCAATGCTCCAAGCAACGCCAGAAAAATCAGGGAAGCAATTGCCACGATGGGGCTTAAAAGGGGTTGCGGTGCGATCATCGCGGCCGCGAGTGGCAGCGCTGCTCCGACTGCAAAGCTGGCAGCTGAAGACAAAGCCGCTTGAATCGGACGCGCAGCGAGGGCTGTTGATATTCCCAATTCGTCGCGAGCATGCGCGCCGAGCGCATCATGTGCCATCAACTGTTCAGCGACCTGTTTCGCGAGCGATGGATCGAGACCGCGAGCGACGTAGATGGCCGCCAACTCTTTGCGCTCACCCAGATCGTCTGTTCTAAGTTCTTCGCGCTCAAGCGCAAGGTCGGCCGCCTCAGTGTCTGCCTGCGAGTGCACAGACACATATTCTCCGGCGGCCATCGACATCGCCCCCGCGGACAAGGCTGCAATGCCGGCAACCACGACGCTGCGATGTGTGCCATTGGCAGCAGCCACTCCAAGCACCAGACTTGACGTCGAGAGAATCCCGTCGTTGGCGCCAAGCACAGCGGCTCGTAGCCATCCAACGCGCTCTGTGCGATGGCGTTCCTCGTACCCTCGAACCATATTTGCTATCTCCATTCTCTAACGGATGTGAAGTGCCGGAACAGCAGACCTTTCTTTCGCATCAGGTCTCAAAGCTTGACGGGCAGAAGCTCGATATGTGGCGTAGAGAATGGGCCTCAATCTGTAACCGCATTCGGCTTGGCCCACTGCATGGATGCCTCAACATTGTTGCATCGGCGTCCCGAATTTGATGAGGCGTTTCACAGAATTAGCATATCGCTCTCTCGAATTCATGTTGGCTTAAGGTTTCACATGCTATCGTATCTCGATAACGAGGTTCGATAGTGAAGGACGATATGGATAACCGCGATCTTTACTCCGGCATGATCCGTCTTCATATTCTTCATCATGCGGAACATGAGGCGATCTTTGGGGCGGGCATGGCGGAGGAGCTTGCCCGGCATGGGTACAAGATCAGTCCCGGAACCCTTTATCCGATCCTGCATGGCTTAGAAAAGCGCGGCTATCTGAAGTCAGAGGAAGAACGGTCCGGTAGAACAGCTCGCCGCCTCTACAAGATCACAGCTTCCGGCCGCCGTGCGCTCAAGACAGCTAAGCTCCGAGTCCGCGAGCTTTTTGGAGAGCTGATTGAAGGCAAATAGTCCACTCATTCGATATGCCAGCCGGATTCGAGGGATTGGTGTCGGCTGCTTCCTCGTAGCCAGCGCCTCTGCTGCGGTCCTGGCCCAATCGCCGGTCCCAGCTACTCCCGTCGTAACCCCTGATCTCACGATCGTTCAAGTCATTCAGGATGCACAGCAGAACTATCCCGCGATCCATGTCTCCGAGCAGGAGCTTAACGCGGCAGTGGCAAATATTTGGTTGGCAAGGACCTCCTACCTTCCACGCCTTGATGGGATTGTAGCGGTGAACAGGGCAACACGAAACAACGTCTTCGGTACGCTGCTCCCCCAGAGCATCCTGCCGAGCATGTCCGGGCCCGTCATTGGAACCAACAATGGCGGTTCCGTTTGGGGAAGCGCTACTGGGCTTTTGGTCAATTGGCAGCCATTCGACTTTGGCCTGCGCCACGCCAAGGTGGAATCCGCGGCAGCAGCACGCGACCGGGCGAATGCGTATGTACAGAGAAGCCAGCTTGAGGTCTCAAGCGCGGCCGCGGATGCGTTCCTGACGGTTCTTGCAGCGCATCAGACTGAGAATGCCGCTCAAGTCGCTGTCGACAACTGGGAGACCTTGCGGAAGAGCATCCATGCGCTTACGACTGCGGAGCTACGTCCCGGTGCTGACGAATCGCGGATTGAAGCTGAGAAGGCGGCCGCGAACACTCAATTGGCTCTCGCCACGGAAGCGGTCGAGATGGGCCAAGCGACTCTTGCGAAATTTCTGTCGAAGCCGGATGACATAGCGCGACCACTTAACTCTGCTCATCTTCTTGGGGAGATCCCTGCTGGAGCCGAGGACGACGCAGTATTTCATCCGGAGAACACTCCTGCAATGTTGGAACAACATGCAGTCGTTTCTCAGTCAGCTTCGGAGCTTCGCGCTACTGACCGAAGCTGGGTGCCTCAGTTCAATCTGGAGGCAGCCGGTTACGGTCGCGGCACTGGAGCTGAAACAAACGGGCAGCGACTGGGCGGAGCCAACGGCCTTGCTCCTACTGTTGGAAACTACGCAGTCGGCTTGAACGTCACTTTTGGCTTTCTCGACTTTGCCGGCATCCATGCTCGTGAAGCTTCTCAGGCTGCCACTTTGAAGGCCGAGCAATCTCGCGAGACTTTGGTAGGACGGCAACTTCAGGAACAGTTTGCCCAGGCACGGGCTGGCTTGCGAGCGATGCGCAGCGTTGCGAAGAATACTCCCATCCAGGTTGCTGCTGCTCGAACTGCGCTTGCTCAAGCCACAGCTCGCTACAAAGCGGGTCTAACCTCTATTGACGATGTGGCGCAGGCACAACGGCTACTGGTGCAGGCAGAGATGGACGATTCGATTGCGCGCCTGAATGTCTGGCGCGCATTTCTTCAATTGCAGGCAGTCCGTGGCGATCTTCAACCTTTTCTTCAGGCAGCTCAGTAGTTCAGGTGGTCATTTGACATGCGTTTCGTCCTCGCAGCTCTGAGTCGTCCCCTCACCGTGATTGTGGCGTTGATCGTAATTATCGCCGGGTTCTTTATGGCGGTTGGAAGGATGCGCATGGACATCTTTCCCGAGGTGGGAAATCCCGTGATCTATGTCGCCCAGCCATACGGAGGCATGACGCCCGCGCAGATGGAAGGGTTCCTTACCTACTACTACGAGTACCACTTCCTCTACATCACAGGCATCCAGTCGGTCGATAGCAAGAGTGTTCAGGGTGCTGCCCTGATGAAGCTGACCTTCCGTGAAGGTACGAACATGCAGCAGGCGATGGCGGAGACGGTAGGCTATGTAAATCGTGCCCGAGCCTTCATGCCGCCCGGCACGGTACCACCCTTCATCACACGCTTCGATCCTGGGAGTGTTGCCGTTGGTCTTCTCTTATTCACGAGCAATAGTCACACGCAAGGCGAACTGCAAAACATTGCGCTGAATCAGGTGCGCCCATTATTCGCTACCCTGCCCGGTGTCTCTGCGCCTCCGCCCTTTGGCGGCAACCAGCGCACGATTGTCGTCACGCTTGATCCCGACAAGCTCAAGCAGTACGGGGTCTCACCCGAGCAAGCGATTGCAGCAGTGACCGGCGGCACGGTCGTATCGCCCTCCGGCAATCTCTACGACGGAACGCTGAACCGTATCGTGCGGACGAACTCGACATTGGGGCCTGAGCTGAACGATTTGATGGCTGCTCCGATTCATCCCCGCTCCGGCGCGAACATCTATCTGCGCGACATCGGAACCATCGAGAATGGGACGGATATCGTCACGGCGTACGCTCATGTCGATGGACGCCGCACGGTGTATATCCCGGTCACAAAGCGGTCGGACGCATCTACTCTGGCGGTCATTCAGGCTGTCAAAGCGGCGATTCCCAGTTTCAAAAAAGTCATGCCGGATGATGTCGATGTGCAGCTTGCCTTCGATCAATCGGGGTATGTGTCGAACGCGATCACTGGCCTCGTCAGAGAGGCGGCACTCGGTGCGATTTTGACCGGATTAGTTGTCCTGTTGTTCTTGAGAGACTGGCGTGGTGCTCTGATCGTGGTGGCGAATATCCCATTCGCTCTCTTTGCAGCGGTACTCCTCCTGTGGGCTACAGGCCAGACGATCAACATCATGACTCTCGGAGGGCTGGCACTGGCGGTCGGGGTCCTCGTGGACGAGGCAACGGTCGAAGTCGAAAACATTCATACGCAACTCCTGCCCGGTGTCTCTCGGGCGAGAGCTGTTCTCGAAGCCTGTCGGCGCACCGTGCTGGCACGTTTGCTCTCGATGCTTTGCGTTCTGGCGGTGTTCGTCCCATCCTTCTTCATGAATGGAGTGGGGCGGCAACTCTTCGTCCCGCTGTCCCTGGCGGTCGGCTTTGCGATGGTCGCTTCCTATTTTCTGTCGAGCAGTCTGGTTCCGGTCTTCGCAACGTGGATCATGAAGGAGTCGCATAAGGTAGAAGCGCGAGAAGGCGGCTTCGGCAAGTTGAGAACGCACTACGAGCGGTACCTAAACTTTGTGCTGGATCGTCGCTGGCCCGTCATCCTGGGCTACTTCGCCGTGACTGCGCTGATCCTTATCCTGGTTGCGCCTCGCATCGGGAGTGAGATATTTCCAGACTCCAATGGACCTGTCCTGCGAATGCGGCTGAAAGCGCCCATCGGGACAAGGATAGAAGAGACAGAGCCTATGGTGATGCAGGCTCTTGACTTGATCCGCAAGACAGTCGGCAAAGATAACGTCGAGATCACCTCTGACTACATCGGTGTTCAACCGTCAAGCTATCCGGTGAATCTCGTTCATCTCTTCACCAGCGGCCCGGAAGAGGCTCTGGTGCAGGTTCAGCTTCGTCCTGGGCACCCCGAGGATGAACGGTTACGAGAAGACCTTCGCGCTGCGTTCCGCAAGGAGATGCCGAAGCTGACAGTAGCATTCGAGGCAGGGGACATCATCTCGCAGGTGATGAGCTTCGGATCGCCTACGCCAATCCAAATTGATGTACAAGGCGTAGACATCGAACAGGACTACACGTATCTCGCAAAGGTCGAAGCCGAGCTTCATAAGCTCGATTTCCTCCGGGATGTCTCTGTCGTTCAGCCTCATCTTTATCCGACCGTCGAAGTGACGGTAAACCGCGATTACGCGGGGCAGTTCGGACTGACGATGGCAGATGTGACGAACTCTTTGACGCCCGCTACAGGTTCCTCTCGATTCACGGCGCCCAACTACTGGCGTGATCCCAGGACGGGCAATGCATTCCAAATCCAGGTGCAACTTCCTTCAAACCGAATGCAGGGTCTCGGCGCGCTTTCTACCTTGCCGTTGATGCGTGATGGACAGAGCCAACCGCAGCTCGACCAAGTTGCCAAACTTGAATACGGAACCATGCCCGAGATGATTGAACGTTTGAGTGGACAACGGATCGTGAGTGTGACGGCAAATCTGCATGGTATTCCTCTCGGCGAAGCTCAGAAGCGCATCGCGTCTGCCCTGAAGAATCTCCCGGCGGCTCCAAAGGGCTCGGCTGTTGCAGTGCGAGGGCAGATACCCGCTCTTGAAGAGACCATATCGGGCCTTAGCACTGGACTTCTACTCGCCATCGCCACAATCTTCCTGCTGCTAATGGCAAACTTCCAGTCACTTCGGCTACCCCTCGCCATTCTCTCGACCATTCCTGGTGTGCTCTGCGGCGTGGTCCTGATGTTGCTCTTCACAGGAACCACGCTCAACATCCAGTCCTTTATGGGATCAATCATGGCAGTCGGCATTTCTGTCGCAAACTCGATTCTCCTTGTCAGCTTTGCGGAACAAGCGAGACACCAGAACGAAGATGTCGAGACTGCGACTCGGACCGGAGCTACAAGCCGCATCCGGGCGATTCTCATGACGGCGACTGCCATGATCTGCGGCATGATTCCGATGGCAATTGGCTTTGGAGAAGGAAGCGCGCAATCGGCTCCGCTGGGCAGGGCTGTAATTGGCGGACTCATCTTCTCTACATTGACGACCCTCACCGTTCTCCCCGCTGTCTATGCGCTGTTGCAACGCAAAGCATCCACCACATCGAATTCACTCAATCCCGAAGATCCATCGAGTCGATACTATGTCCATTCATAAACGCATCTGTCTGCTCTTTCCAATGGTGTGCTGGTTGCCCGCTTTCTCCCAAAGCTCTGCGCATGTGGAGATGGTGAAAGTGGAGAGCCGTTCGTCTGCTCGAACGGTTCCTCTGACTGCGGAGCTTGCTCCATTTCTACAGACGGACATTGAAGCCCGCTCCCCTGGGTATGTAGAGAAGGTGTTGGTTGACCGGGGCAGCTTGGTTCATAAAGGACAGTTGCTCGTCCAGCTTTCGGCCCCAGAAATCAACTCCCAGACGGCAGTTTCGGAAGCGAATCTTCATCAGGCGGAAGCCGAAGTTGCGCAAGCCGAAGCTCAGGCCGCCGCCGCAGAAAGCACCGCGGCAAAGTTGCAGGAAGCAGCCAAGACGCCGGGGGCCGTGGCGGGGAATGAACTGTTGCAGGCCCAGAAGCAGAAGGATGCGGCACAGGCATTAGCGGATAGTCGAAAGGCCGCAGTAAAAACCGCGAAAGAACATCTTCAGGCGAGTCAGGCGATGGAATCTTATCTCCGTGTGACCGCTCCGTTTGATGGAATGATTACTGACCGTTTCGTAAATCCTGGAATGCTGATTGATGGCGGCCATACCCCGATGCTCAAACTTCAGCAGGTCGCTCATTTGAGATTGATTGTTCCTGTTCCTGAGACCTATACCGGCTCTGTCTCAAAAGGGATGTCGGCAGTGTTCCATGTTCCAGCGCATCCGGGAAGAAGCTATGCGGCGAAGGTCGCGCGAATCCCTAACGCTCTTGATCAACAGAGCCGAGCAATGATGGTTGAACTCGATGTGTACAACAAAGACGGAAGCCTGGCTCCTGGTATGTACCCAACGGTTGATTGGCCGGTTGGCGCTGGAGAGAATCTTCTCTTTGTTCCTGCCACAAGCGTCGCGACGACGACCGAACGAACTTTCGTTATTACTTCGGTCAATGGTAGAGCACGTTGGGTTAATGTGCGAAAAGGACCGGCGGTCGGCGAGAATGTTTCTATCCAAGGTCAAATTGCCGCCGACCAAAAGGTAGTCAAGCGGGCTTCGGACGAGATTCGTGAGGGAACATTGTTAAAGTAGGTTGCTACAGCTTTACGGGGAACACCAGCAATCCATAGGTATGAGCAGCGGTCTGCTTATCGGTATTCCGTTCCATGTCCGCGAAGATCACGGACATGGAACGGCTCTCTGGGAGACGCCGTGCTGTTGGCGTCTCCCCTTCCTCCAGAGCCAAGCCAGAGGGTCGGACTAGCCGGCCTGATGCAGGTCGTCCACTCGAAGCAACCCAGAGGCGGTCATGCAAGTGATGGGATGAGGCGGAGTCATGGCCGTATGCCACTACTCAATGGAAAGATCTGTCGGTATCTCGCATACCGCTCATCGAAAGAACTATTGCTGCGCGCCCACCGGGCCGTAACCGGACTCATCCATGAAATCAGGTCAAGGATCTGATTCACGTCCTTCTGCAAAGGACGGCTCAGTATTGGTTCATGATGAGCCACCCGATTGCGTAGCTTGCGGATGCTATTCAGCCGGGCCTGGACATGAGCGCGTTGAACAGGGCGGTGAGGGAAAATTTTGACTAGGTGATTCCGCCACAGCACGTCATACTTGGGTCCGGTCAAACCTGTCCAAAAACCAAAGGATAGTTCGGCAACAACCCGACCTGCATCAAGGGACTTTCCTTCCTTATTTAAGGTCTCTTTCGCTTTCCGCAACATCGCACCCTGCTCCGGCTCCAATTTCAGCGTGTCATACCACTCAGTCCGGCCATAATCTGCCGCAAGTTGAGAGTGGATTGTGTTGCGGAATGCGACTTCCAGCCCCTGCAAGATGCCGTAGAGGGATTCCGAGAGAAGGGTATTTTGTTCATAGAGCCGAACGGCCAGTTCAATGTTTCCGCCTACGCTTACGTGATAGGGCCGGAGGCGATCACGAGACAGCGTTCTTTCAATCTCGTTCAGGTTCGCCGCTGAATATTCAAATGGTGGCATCTACTCCATGGTATCGAACGGTGCTATACTGGCTCAGTAAACCTTGGTGAACCCCTGTCGCTCCGTCGATATGTGCCCAGGGTAATCGGATGCCGCCTTCGGGCGGCATTCATATTTTGTATAAAGGCTTTGATTCCTGACTGATACAGCTATGCCACATGGCGAACAACCTCCCGACGAAACCTCATCCACAGCAAATTCGAGGCATTGCAGGCCCCCGCAACCAATTAGCCATATCAAGGGTCAATCTGGGGTCAACTTACCCAATAGGGTCCTATAAGCCTCCCTTTCCCTCTCTCTGCATACTCTGTCTAATCATCGCCACCGCTAGTTCAAGCTAGCTCAATACACCCAATTTGGGAAGATTATGCAGGTGGCGCTTCGCCGTCTACCTCCGCTATACCCGGCCGCAGCGAGATACCCAGATCGAGGTAGCCCTCCATTACAAGTTCGGCCCAGTCTATCCCCACACCTTACTAGCCCCCATAAACCTACCTGCTGCGTTCGCCTCTCTCGATAGGCGCATGGCTATTTCTCACGAAGAATGGGTAGAGTGACTCTTCATTCGAGCTCAGTATGATGATGGACACGAACTATGAGACTTCTTCTCACTTCTGCCGGTATCAGCAACGCGAGCATTCAAGATGCACTGGTCGAACTGCTAGGCAAACCGGTTGCCGAAGCGAGCGCTCTTTTTATCCCTACCGCGATATACGCCTTGCCCGATGGTCCTGACATAGCAAGCAGAGTCATACGCGGACTACTTGGTGATCCCTTTTGCGACCTGGGCTGGAAGTCGCTCGGCGTGCTGGAGCTCACTGCGCTGCCCAGCATCAAGAAAGATTATTGGGTTCCCATGCTGCAGGATGCCGACGCCCTGCTGGTCGGAGGGGGCGATTGCCAGTACCTCACGTATTGGATGCGGCATTCCGGACTGGCGGATCTGTTGCCGTCGCTGCTGCGGAAGACAGTCTACGTAGGGTTGAGTGCCGGGAGTATGGTGATGACTCGGTACGGAACGACCCATGACGGCCATACTCTGCCAACTGATAGCGACAAAGCGCTGGGACTGGTTGATTTCGCGATTCATCCGCATCTGGATCAGGAGCAGTTCCCAGAGAACTCTTTAGCCAATCTGGAAAAATTGGCCGCCACGATTCCCGTGCCGTCGTATGCAATTGACGATCAGACTGCGATCAAAGTGACCGACGGCATAGTCGAAGTCGTATCCGAAGGGCATTGGAAGCTGTTCAACGCCTGAGTTTGAGCGCCTGATGCGTCATAAATTTATCGTTCATTTGAGTGCTGAGATCACCTTGGATTTAGTTATCGGCAATTCATCAAAACACTTGTTAGCATCTGCTTTGACTTGCGGCGGATACCGCGTGTCATCACTCCAGAAGCACTCAATCATCGCTTCCGAATGACGAATAAATTCGAGACGTTGCAGGCGCGCCATAATAGAAATATGGAAACCCTCGAGCCAAAGACACTCGCGCAACAGTGGAATACGACTGACTATGCCATCAACGGGCGTTTCGTTGCAGATCTTGCGAAGGAAGTTGTCGCCCTTCTGCATCCTCAGCCAGGAGAACGCATCCTCGATATCGGTTGCGGCGATGGTGCTCTTACCGCGCAGCTGGCAGCCAGTGGGGCCATCGTTACAGGCGTCGACAATTCTCCGGCGATGCTCGAAGCTGCACGTGCGCGCGGGCTGGATGTCGAGATGCACAGTGCGGATGCACTTCTCTACGCTCAACAGTTCGAGGCTGTCTTTTCGAATGCCGCACTGCATTGGCTTTCGCAGGATAGGCATCCTGCGTTGCTTGGCTGTATTTATCGAGCACTTACTCCCGGAGGCCGCTTCATCGCCGAGATGGGAGGCCAGGGCAACATCGCCGCCATTCGCACGGCCTTATCCGCCGTCTTTGAACCTTATGGCATCGATACAGAGACGGCTGCGGCCTCCTTCTATCCTTCGCCTGCGGTTTACCGCCGCCTGCTTGAACAAGCCGGTTTCACAATCGAATGCATCGAGCTGATTCCGCGCCCGACTCCGCTTTCCAAAGGCATGGAAGCGTGGCTGAGGACTTTCCGCAACGGTGTACTGCAGCAGATTGAGGCGGACGAACGGACAAAGGTGATCACGCGCACTGTTGCTCTGCTCGAGCCTATTTTGCGTGATCACGACGGCAATTGGATCGCTGACTATGTAAGGCTGCGCTTCAAGGCAATCAAGGCATAGCGCGCGAAAAGCACCGGAACAAATGAAACCAAAGCGCCGTAACGAACATCACTACTATAGCGTCTATGTATACAGATGCGTGTTTCCCTATGAATAAACCTCTGCGCTTCGCGCTCCTGGCCGGTGTCGTACTTAGTCTTTGTCTCAGTCAAGCCCGTCTGCACGCGCAGAATCTCGCGATGGCCACTTTGCCCGATGCTCCGGGTGTCAGCCCAGCCGGGGCTCTTCCTGGTCAGTCCACCGGTCCCGATAATGGCCAGGTACAGGATGGTCAGCAGACCAAACGCATCCTTGGCATTATTCCCAACTTCCGCGCCGTGAGTGCCAATACAAAGCTGCCGCCTCAATCGGTTAAAGAGAAGTTCATTACGGCATCGCAGGACAGCTTCGACTACTCCTCTTTTGTCCTTCCATCTGTACTCGCGGGCTATTCGCTTGGGGTCAACTCGGTGCCGGAGTTTCACTCGGGCGGCGCGGCTTACGGTCGCTACTACTGGCATGCCTTCGTCGATCAGACCATCGAGAACTACGCGGTAGAATTCATCGTTCCGGCCATTGCGCATGAAGATACGCGCTACTACACGCTTGGGAATGGAGGCTTTCTCAAGCGGACGAAATATTCGCTGGAGCGCGTTGTGGTGACTCGCTCCGACAGCGGTAAGCCAACCTTTAATGCCGGCGAGGTGATCGGCTCAGGAGCCGCCGCTGGCCTCTCCAATCTGTACTATCCGCAAAGCCAGCGCACGTTCGGCAATACTGCGCAGCGCTGGGGATTGAATATCGGAATCGATGCCGGAACCTTCGTCTTCAAGGAATTCTGGCCCGATATCAATCAGGCAATCTTTCATAACGCCAAATAGCCAGAGCATAGCTACTCGGCATCAAGACCCAGATTCTCAAGACACTGCGCCAGAATTTCATTCAACGTTTTTACTGAACTATCCGGGATACCGCGCCAGATTTTGTTTTCAATGACGAGAGCGGCGCTCTCCGCCTCTGCAAGCAGCTTCTCTCCACTCGGCGTAATGCTCGCGATGCGAATGCGATCGTTGACCTTATCCTTCTCGCGCCTGATCCAGCCATCCTCTTCAAGGC
Source organism: Edaphobacter flagellatus (assembly GCF_025264665.1). Classification (NCBI taxonomy): domain Bacteria; kingdom Pseudomonadati; phylum Acidobacteriota; class Terriglobia; order Terriglobales; family Acidobacteriaceae; genus Edaphobacter; species Edaphobacter flagellatus. The sequence goes on along the minus strand of NZ_CP073697.1, from coordinate 4,429,273 downwards.
TCTTCAGCAACGCCTGAGCCGACTGCGGCGTGATGAAACAGGCCCGCGCCAAACCAGCCCCTGAGACGCCTGGTTCCTTCTGGATCATCTTCAGCATCTGCAACTGGGCTATGGTGACACCCTGCGGACGGAGCTGCTCATCCATCTGCCCGCGAAGGTGGATGAGGATGCGCTTCATCTTTTGCGCAGCCGATCGAGTCTCCGTCTGACGTTTTGTTTTTCCAGCAACCATATCAGTCTCCTGATATCATATCAGGAGACTGATATGGCATCGACGGCAACATCCCCGGCGCTCACTCCAGCTCTCTGGAAGCCCAGCCATAATCCCTGGGCTGTGGCGCTGACGGTGACGCTTGCCACCTTCATGGAGGTTCTCGATACCTCCATCGCCAACGTTGCGCTTCCTCACATTGCGGGAACGCTTGGTGCCAGCCAGGAGGAAGCGACGTGGGTGCTGACCAGCTATCTGGTCTCCAGCGCTATCGTGCTTCCCATCTCAGGCTGGCTGTCGAACCGTTTCGGGCGCAAGCGCTTCTACATGAGCTGCGTGCTGCTCTTTACCGTCTGCTCGCTGCTCTGCGGCGTCGCACAATCGCTTCCCTTCCTCGTCTTTGCGCGCATTCTACAAGGCGCTGGCGGAGGCGGACTCGCTCCCAGCGAACAGGCCATCCTCGCCGACACTTTCCCTATCGAGAAGCGCGGGCAGGCCTTCGCCGTTTATGGCATGGCCGTCGTCGTCGCTCCCGCTATCGGGCCAACGCTCGGTGGCTGGATTACCGACAACTTCAACTGGCACTGGATCTTCTTCATCAACCTTCCTATCGGCCTGCTCTCGCTCTATCTATCGAACCGCATGGTGGAAGACCCGCCGCACCTGAAGGCTCGCATGAAAGAGGCACGCAACGAGAAAGTGGACTTCTTCGGCCTTGGCCTCGTCGCAGCAGGCGTCGGCTTTCTTGAGTTCACGCTCGACAAAGGTCAGGAGAAGGATTGGTTTGGCTCGCCGATGATCGTCACCTTCGCCTCACTTGCGGCTGTGCTCCTCATCGTCTTCGCCATCTGGGAGTGGAACCACTCCCACCCCATCGTCGATCTCAAATTGCTTAAGAACCGCAACTTCGGCACTGCGGTCTTCCTGCAGCTCATTCTGGGCATGGTGCTGTTCGGTTCGACCGTGCTCATTCCGCAGTACCTTCAAGTGCTTCTGGGCTATACCGCCGAACGCGCAGGCATGGTGCTTTCGCCAGCAGGCTTCGTCATGATGATCATGATGGCCGTCGCCGGGCGCACGCTGGGCAAAGGCGATCCGCGCGTGATGGTCGCGCTCGGCTACGTCGCAACGGCTGTGGGCATCTACAACCTCACGCGCCTTGACCTGAATACCAGCTACGGCACCGTCACTTTATGGCGCATGTTGCAGGTCGTTGGGCTGCCATTCATCTTTATTCCTATCAGCACACTGAACTACGTGGGCGTTCCAGCCAACAAGACGAACCAGATCTCCAGTCTTTCGAACTTTGCCCGCAACCTTGGCGGCAGCGTAGGCACTGCGTTGTTGACGACCTTCATCGCCCGCACGGCACAGGTTCATCAGTCAGCTCTGGCCGCGAATGTTATTCAAGGAAGTCCCCAGTTCCGTCTCTACATTGACGCGGTCAGGCAACATCTCATCACACAAGGCGTCTCCGCGGCGGCTGCCTCGCAACTCGCCGTCGGCCGCGCCTACCAGGAGATGCTTCGCCAGGCATCCATGCTGAGTTACAAAAATGCCTTCTTCGTGCTCTCCGTTATCATCCTTTGTCTGGTGCCGCTTCCCTTCGTGATGCGCCTGCCGGAAAAACGCGCAAAACCCGATCCAGAACAAATGGGCGGCCACTAAGGGCCGCCCATCTTTGCTTGACTCGCTGGCTTACTTTGCTGAATGCGGCTTTGCAGCAATCACCATGATCTCGATGCGGCCGGTAGGCAGCACCAGCTTGGCAACCTGCACCGTGGCCCGGACCGGCTTATTGGGCTGCTCGGCCGTGCCGAAGAACTGCTTGTAAGCCTCATTCCAGCCTTCCACGTCCATCTCTCCGCCCTTCGCAGGGTCGCCCGTCAGGTAGGCCTGCATCTGGACGATGTCTCCAAGCCCAAGACCCTGCGACTGCAACTGCTTCTCAATCGCTTTCAGTGCGCCGATCGCCTGGGCTTTCGTATCGCCGTTGTATCCGGCAGGCGTTCCCTTGGCCTTGTCTGGTTGGTAGTCCACGGGGGCCATCGTACCCGACAGATACAACGTATCTCCTACCCACACGGCCGAGCTGAACAGCGACTTCGCATCGCCAACCCGCTTCACCGCTCCGCTCTGCGCGAACGCCGCTGAGCTCATCGTTGCTGCAATCAGTGCTGCCGACAAAAGGATCTTCCGCATCTGTAAAATTCTCCTCTATCACCGAGAGTAGCCGAGATCACCGTCAGGTGTCAGCCGCGCTGCTGCTGAAATGCTCAGCGCAACGATTCCGCCCGGCGCACCCCTCCTCGCCCCAACGTGCACCAGAACCATTTACACTGGTATCGGGTGGAAATGCGCCCCCATGAAGGACACAGGTTTTGTTCAACTCAGTCATAGCAAAAGTCTTCGGTACCAGTAATGAACGCGCCGTCAAGCGCCTGATGCCCATCATCGCGCAGATTAACGCGCTTGAACCGTCCATGCAGGCCCTCTCGGATGAGCAGTTGCGCGACAAGACCGCCGAATTCCGCGAACGGATTCGCAAAGCGGTCGAAGCCGCGGGTGGCTCCTACGGCGGACGCAGCAACGGGAATGTCACCTCTACCGAAACTCCTGATGAGGACTCCCGCAAAGAAACGCAGGACGCCGTCTATGCTGCCGAAAAAGCCGCGCTCGACGAGATTCTTCCCGAGGCCTTCGCCGTCGTCCGCGAGGCTGGCCGCCGCGTCGTCCACATGCGGCACTTCGATGTGCAGTTGATCGGCGGCACCGTCCTGCACTCCGGCAAGATCGCCGAAATGAAGACCGGCGAAGGTAAAACCCTCGTCGCTACGCTTCCCTGCTACCTCAACGCTCTTGCGGGCCGCGGCGTCCACGTCGTCACAGTCAACGACTATCTCGCCAAGCGCGACGCCGAGTGGATGGGCAAGATTTACGGCTTCCTCGGCCTCTCCGTCGGTGTCATTGTGCACGATCTCGACGACGCCCAGCGCCGCGCCGCCTATGCCGCCGACATCACTTACGGCACCAACAACGAGTTCGGCTTCGACTATCTGCGCGACAACATGAAGTTCGAGATCGCCGATCAGGTGCAGCGCGGCCACTACTACTGCATCGTCGACGAGGTAGACTCCATCCTCATCGACGAAGCCCGCACGCCGCTTATCATTTCAGGTCCCACCGACCAAACCACCGACAAGTACGCCCGCGTCAACGTCATCATCCCCCAGCTTGAACCCGGCGAATTGATTGAAACGCTCGAGACCAAGACCTGGACCGGCGATTACGTCGTCGATGAAAAGACGCGCGCCGTTACCGTCACCGACGAAGGCTGGGAGAAGATCGAAAAGCTGCTCGGCATCGGCAATATTGCCGACCCTGAGAACTGGGACCTCAAGCACCACGTCGAAGTCGCCATCAAGGCCCACTCGCTCTACAAGCGCGACGTAGAATACGTCGTCAAGGACGGCGAAGTCATCATCGTCGACGAGTTCACCGGCCGCCTCATGCCGGGCCGCCGCTGGTCAGACGGGCTACATCAGGCCGTCGAGGCCAAGGAAGGCGTCTCCATCCGCAAGGAAGACCAGACGCTGGCAACCATCACCTTCCAGAACTACTTCCGTATGTACAAAAAACTCAGCGGCATGACCGGCACTGCTGAGACGGAAGCTGCCGAGTTCGACAAGATCTATAAGCTCGACATCGTCGTCATCCCGACCAACCGTCCAATGCTTCGGATCGAGAACCCCGACGTCGTCTACCGCACCGCGAAAGAAAAATACTTCGCCGTCGCCGACGAGATCGCCCGTCTGCACGAAGCGCGTCAGCCGGTTCTCGTCGGAACCACCAGCATCGAAAAATCCGAGCTGCTGTCTGAGATTCTCAAGCGTAAGGGCGTCCGCCACGTCGTATTGAACGCCAAGTTCCATGAGAAGGAAGCCGAGATCGTTGCACAGGCGGGACGCCTCGGCATGGTCACGATCGCCACCAACATGGCCGGCCGCGGTACCGATATTCTGCTCGGCGGCAACGCCGACTTCATGGCCCGTCAGGACCTCGTACGCAAGTCGCAGGCACGCGCCGTCTCGGCCGCCGAGGGAGCCATCTCCCCCGTCGCCGGCCCCGGCATGTTCCGCTTCTACTATCAGTCGCAAGAGTTCGAGACGACACAGGAAGCCTGGGACGCCGCCGTCGCCGCACACTCCGCAGCGGCGCAGAAGGAGCACGACGCTGTCATCGCCGCCGGTGGCCTGCATATTATCGGCACCGAACGCCACGAGTCCCGCCGCGTCGATAATCAGCTGCGCGGACGCGCCGGCCGTCAGGGCGACCCCGGTGCGTCACGCTTCTATCTCTCGCTCGAAGATGACCTCATGCGCATCTTCGCGCGCGAGTGGGTCTCCACCCTGCTCCAGCGCCTCGGCATGGAAGAAGGTGTGCCCATCGAGAGCGGCATGATCTCCCGTCGCATCGAAGCCGCGCAAAAAGCCGTCGAGACGCAGAACTTCGAATCCCGCAAACACGTCCTCGAGTACGACGACGTCATGAACAAGCAGCGCGAGGCCGTCTACGGCCTACGCAAGCAGCTCATGGAGGGCGTCGACCAGAAGCAGCTCATCACCGACGACTACCTCTCCACCGTCCTCTCCAACGTGCTCGACGAGAATGCCCCCGAAAAGGCACACCCCGAAGAGTGGAAGACCGAGACACTTTTCTCGCAGCTCTACGACCTCGTCGGCGTGCATCTGGAGAAAGAGCTCGACATCACCAACCTCAATCGCCACGAGCTCGGCGAGGCGATCTTCGAGAACCTGCGCAACCGTTACGAGATCAAGGAAAAAATTCTTGGTGCGCAGGCCATGCGCTACCACGAGCGCGTCGTCATGCTGTCTGTCCTCGACGGCCTCTGGAAAGATCATCTCCTTCAGATGGATCACCTCAAGGAAGGCATCGGCCTGCGCGGCTATGCCCAGCAGGATCCGCTCGTCGCCTACAAGAAAGAGTCCTTCGAGATGTTCGAGGCCATGATGCTCCGCTTCCAGGAAGACACCATTCGTCATCTCTTCCGGATGCAGATCATCGGGCCGGACGGCAATCCCATCGAAAGCCTCGACCAGCTTCCTCCCGGCTTCCCCGGCGGCGCACCTCCAGCCGAAACGCTGCCTGCCGCATCGGCGCCAGCAGAAAAACCTGCCGAGCCGCAGCAGCATGCGCCTATTCCCGTCCCCACCCGGGCACCCTCAACCACCATCGACGAGTTAGAGCGTGAGTTCCAGCGCAAGAAGCAACGTGAGCTCGACCTTGCACACGCTGCCGGTGGGGCAGTCTCTGCAGCAAGCAACGGCACCGCACCGCGGGTCACCGGCGACAAAGTCGGACGCAACGATCCGTGCCCGTGCGGCTCGGGCAAGAAGTTCAAGAAGTGTCACGGCGCCGACGCGTAAATGCCAGATGGATCACAACAAGAAAGCGGCAGAACAAATGTTCTGCCGCTTCTGTTTTGCAAACTTTACATCTTCTCGATATCGTCCAGCAGCAGCTTCGCCTTCGTCGCCAGAGTCTTGGCGCCCTCGGTATCGTTTGAACTCAACGCATCCTGCGCCTGCTTCTGAAAATTTCTTACCTTGCTGATCTGCGCCTTCTGCTCTTCCACTTTTTGTGCCGAAAGAGCATTCAGGCGTCGCTCGTTGGCTGCAATCAGACCTGCCGCGTCCTGCGCAGCTCTCGGGCTGGCATCGCCTCCTGAAGACAATGCGCCAATCGCAACAGCCGGTGCTGCTGCCGTCTCCGTAGGAGCTGGCGGTGGAGGCGCAACCACGATCTGCTGCGGCTTCTTACGCCGCTCGCGCTTAATCTTCCCCATCGCCGAAGCTGTCGGCACCGGCGGCAGTTTCACTTCCACAGGCTCAATCATCTTTGGCTTGTCCGGATCGACAGGCGTATCCAGATTGACCGGCTGGGTAATCTGCGGCAACGGCGGAGCCACCGTCTTATGACGGCAGCCGGTTACTCCCAGCAACAGGCCTGCGCAGACCGCGATGGCTGGCATTCCTCGAAATTTCGTGCCGTGCTGCATTAAACGTGCTCTCCTACGGCTCTGCGGCTGGTTCCAGTCGCGGCCTTCCGTGTCTCTGCTGACGTTCCTGCCGCCATCGGCAGTCGCAGCGTAAACGTCGTTCCCCGATCCGGTGCAGCAGGGTCGGGATTGGACCGTACATCCAACGCGCCACCGTGTATTTGAAGGATACGGTAAGTCAGCGCCAGACCGATGCCGCTGCCCTTCGCTTTGGTTGTGAAATAAAGTTCAAAGATGCGCGGCAGAACATCCGCCGCGATACCGACGCCTTCGTCTGCTATCTCCACGACAGCAAATTGATGGTCACGATGGATTGTAATGCGTACCGTGCCGCCATCCGGCATCGCCTGCATCGCATTCAACAGAAGATTCAACAATGCCTGCCGCACCAGCTCCGCATCGATGCGCACCATCAATGGCTCGCGTGGCGTATCGACGGCCACACGAACCCCGTTCTCCTGCATCTCGGCTGCAGCAAGCTCCACAACCCCGCTGATTACTTTGCGCAGATCCTGCTCACGCAGCGTCAATTCCATCGGCCGCGAAAAATCTGCGAGCGTCTGCACCACGCGATCCAACCGCTGCATCTCGTTGGCAAGAATATCCACGTGCCGCTGTGCGCCAGAAACCTCCGGCCCCGCAGCTGCCAGCTTGCTGCGCAGCAGCTCCAGATGCACCACCATCGCATTGATCGGGTTCTTTACCTCGTGGCCCACGCCGGCCGTCAGTCTTCCGATCGCAGCAAGACGACGGGCAATCTCCAGCTCCTGTCCCAGCTGCATCATCGACTCGATATCACGCAGCGTCAGCAGCGTTCCCATATTGCCGCCGCCCAGACCATCATCGATCCTGTCCAGCGAAATCTGGACCTGGCGATCGTCTTCCAGCGTCACCGTCTCTGCACTCACCTGATGGCCGCTGGCAAAAGCATTCAACACCGCTGCACCCAGAGCAGTATCTGGCTCGAAGATCTCCTCCAGCTGCTTGCCGACGAGCTCGCCCTCTGACCGATTCAGGAAATATGCGACCGCATCCGACACCATCACGGCGCGATGGTCTGACGTAAACATCAGCACGCCGTCGCGCAGTGTATCGAGCATCTGATTCAGGTTGGCCTGCAGCGCCGTGTAGCCAGCCTCTTTCGTACGCATCTGTTCGCCCAGACGATCAATCGTCTGCGAGACACGCAGCATCGCATCGCTGTCTCCGCTCTTTGGAGACGGCTGCGCCGTACTTTCGCTATCGGTAGGAGCCAGCTTCTCCAGCTGCTTAGAAATCTGCTCAATCGGTTGTAGGGCCAGATTCGCCAGCAGGGCGGCAAACATCATCGCCGCCAGTGCCGCCAGCAATGCGAACAACGCCGCCGCACGCAGCCAGGGCTCATACGCATTCTTCAAAAACGTCGAACGCACGCCGACATGAACCACCAGAAACGGCTGCTGATTTCTGTCCAGCGTCTGCACCGTATCCAGGACATGCGGCTTTCCGAAGACCTGTCGTATCTGATAAGCGATGCTCCCGGTCTGCAGCTTCTCCAGGCTGCTCCTCGAACCTATTGGCTGATTCACTGTATCCGGGTCCGTGCTGACGAGGATCGTGCCATGCGCATCCACGACGCTCACATCCTGCACTGTTGGCGAGTAGCGAATAATCGCATTCATCACGTCGCTCAACGGCAGATGGTTCAGCAGCGCATCCTTGACTGCATTGTTCAGCGCCTCTTCGGTTTGGTTCGATGGCGGATTCGCGCGCAGGCCCGTCTCTACGGCCTGCCGCGTCATCAGCACAACCTCATGCGCCAGCACATCGTTAGCGGCCGCCGTCTGTTCGATCCTCTGCCTCAGCAGTTCACCTACAAACAGAGTCGACAGCACCACTACGATCGCAAACGTAAGCCCGGTAGCCGATACCACCAGCTTCGTCTTCAGGCGCATTGCTATTCCACCAGAGCAGAATTATTCGAGTATTCCTTCAGCTTGTTCTGCAGTGTCTTCGAACTGATTCCAAGTATCTCTGCCGCCTTGGTCTTGTTGTTGTGGGTCGACATCAGCGTCTTCAGAATCAGCTGACGCTCCGCCTCATCCACCGTTGTTCCAACCTCGACGCGAACCGTATTCTGGTCCTCCAGATACTTGTCCACTGCACTCAAACGCACTGTTCCACTGTCCGAGATACTCTCCGGCACCGCAAAACGGCCGCTCTTCGTCAGCACCGGAGCAAACCCCGGCTCCCCAAAATGAGGTGGCAGATGCTCCAGGCCCAGCTGTCCCGATCCTGCCAGAATCGTCGCACGCTCGATCGTATTGCGAAGCTCGCGAACATTGCCTGGCCACATGTAGCTCTCAAGCTTCTTCAGCAGGCTGTCCTTGATCCCCGTCACCGTGCAGTTGTGCCGATCGTTCATGTCGGTGATCATCTTCTTGGCAATCGCTTCAATATCTTCGGTGTGATCGCGCAGCGGAGGCATCTGAATATTGAAGACATTCAGTCGGTAGTACAGATCGCCGCGTAACTCGCCCGATGCCACAGCAGCCTCGGGGTCCTTATTCGTCGCGGCAACAACGCGAACATCCACAGGCGTCTCCATTTTGCTACCCAACCGGCGCAGCTTCCTGTCCTCCAGCACACGCAGCAGCTTGGCCTGCGTCGGCGCCGGCATTTCGCCAATCTCGTCCAGCAGCAGAGTTCCCTCTTCGGCCAGCTCAAAGCACCCTGCCCTGCGCTCCAATGCGCCGGTAAAGGCCCCCTTCTCGTGACCGAAGATCTCGCTCTCAATCAGAGTTTCAGGAATCGCAGCGCAGTTCACTGCCACAAACGGCTTATTGCGCCGGGAGCTGAGTTCATGCAGCGCCCGCGCTACCAACTCTTTGCCGGTCCCGCTCTCGCCCGTCACCAGAACGCTCACATTCGAGGGAGCCACACGCTCAATCAGCGAGAAGATCGACTTCATCTTCTGCGACGTACCCACCAGCGGACCCAGCATGCCTGTATCGCGCTGCCTGCGCTTCTTCGCCTCAAACTCCGTGTCGATATCCGTATCGTGCTGCAGGCTTGCGTTCTGCAGAATCGTCCGCAGACGCATCGGCTCTACCGGCTTGGGTACGTAGTCATACGCCCCCAGCCGCATGGCCTCGACCGCCGACTCAATCGAGCCCTGCGCCGTCATCATCACCACGGCCACACGATCCGGAAGCTCGGCGATCCGGCCCAGCAGCTCCATCCCATCCATCCGGGGCATCTTCAGATCGGTTACCACGATCGCGGGCTTCCAGGAGATTACCTTCTCCAGCCCCTCTACCCCATCTGCCGCGCCTTCTGCCGTGTATCCCCAGCTCTCGATCAGCTCGGTCAGACCGGTACGCGCATGAATCTCGTCTTCGACTATTAGAACTTTTTCCAACACCTCTCCTGCTTTCTTGCTGCAACGGAGCCAAATCAATGAAAGGCCGGTTTTCCCTTAGATGCCTACCCACATTAAAGTGTAATCTCCAGGGGACTCTTCCAAGACACCCTCATCCGCAAACCCGCTATCTTCTTGCATTCATTTGGACTGCAACCCTGCTCTTATGCGCCCCACAGCTCATCCGCAAACAAAGCGAATCGCTCTCAAGTTATTCTTAATACATGCTTGACCCTGAAATATCGGCTGAAGCCTATGCAGCTCTGCGTCAACTGCCAGATGCTCCCCTACTGTTAGACGTTCGTGAACCCTGGGAGGTGCACACCGCCAGCCTGCCTGGCGCTATCTCTATGCCCATGGGAGAGATCACTTCACGCGCCCATCAGGAGCTCGACCCAGATAAGCCCATCGTCGTGCTCTGCCACCACGGCGCCCGCTCCCTCTCGGTCACCATGTGGCTCCGGAATCAGGGGTTTGACCATGTCCAGTCGCTTGCCGGAGGCATCGACCGCTGGTCCCGCTTCATTGACCCCTCCGTCCCCCGCTACTAGTTCCAAGATAGGAACCTTTCAAGCCAAAAATATTTCCGCTATTTCAACCTCCATCTAGCCTTTACAGAAAAATCTGCATCCTACTTTCATTAGAAGGGGAAGATTTTACCTACTGTGCCTGCTCTGGACCCGTCAACGCGCAAAACGTCTCAAAGGCCGACGCCCGTCGCCTCATCGCAAAAAGTTGCAGCGTTCAAGACCAAAAGTCAGCTCTCCTCTTTCCTTGCGGCCATCGTCGAGAGCTCTGACGACGCCATTTACAGCTGCACCCTCGAAGGCCTCATCACCAGTTGGAATAAGGCCGCCGAACGGATATTCGGTTATAAAGCCGGCGAGATTCTCGGCAACGCCACCTCGATCCTCAGCTCCCAGACCGCGAAAGACACTCCCTCGATCCTTGAACAGATTCGTCATGGTCAGCTCGTCGATCACTACGAAACCACGCGTCTTCATAAAGACGGCTCCGAGATCATCGTCTCCCTTTCCGTCTCGCCCATCTATGACACTGCCGGAAATATCATCGGCGCTTCCAAGGTCGCGCGCGATATCACCAGCGCACGCCAGGCTGAACAGTCCCTCCGCAACGCAGACAAGCTCGCCCTTGCAGGACGCATGGCCGCCAGCATTGCCCATGAGATCAATAATCCGCTGGAGGCCATCACGAATCTGCTCTATCTCCTCCAGCAAGAGGACCTCTCTCCGCAGTCTCGTGAATACCTCACGCTTGCGCAACATGAGCTCGTACGCGTTTCTACGATTGCGTCGCAGACCCTCGGCTTCTTCCGCGGCACGCATGGCCCGGCAAAGACCCAGTTGAACGAGATTATCGACAGCGCCATCTCGCTCCACGCAGGCCGTCTGCTCCTCGCCGAGATCAACGTCAAGACCAGCTACCGCCCAACTCCAGCACTCTTCTGCCAGCAGGGTGAGCTGCGCCAGGTTCTCGTCAATCTCATCAGCAACGCCCTCGACTCCATGGAGCCAAAGGGAAATCTCCAGATTCGCATCCGCCCATCGACTCACCCCGCTACCGGAATTTCAGGCATTCGCCTTACCGTCGCCGACACCGGAAGCGGAATGTCCGCGCAGACCCTCCGTCTTCTCTTCGAGCCCTTCTACACCACGAAAGGCTCCTCCGGAACCGGCCTCGGCCTTTGGGTCACGCAGCAGATCATCTCCCGCCACAAAGGCCGCATTGCAGTCAGAAGCAGCCAGAATGCGGCGCATCATGGCACCGTCTTTTCTATCTTTTTCCCGCTACTTGACCCGCACGTAACTCAGACGGCGTCTGATTCGGCCGCCACGGCTAAGACGCTGCCCATCGATGTCGCACCCTCTTCTCCTACTTCGCGCGAGGATGCGTCTCGTCATACACCCTCTGAACCTGTCCCACCGTCAGCTGCGTATAGCGCTGCGTAGTCGACAGCCTCTCGTGTCCCAGCATCTCCTGAATTGCGCGAAGGTCTGCCCCTTCTTCCAGCATGTGCGTGCCAAAAGCATGACGCAGCGTATGCGGATGAACATCTGCCGGAAGCCCGCGGCTTAGAGCAATCGCCTTCACAATCCTGCCCACACTGCGCGTCGTCAGCCTGCAATCCCCGCGCATACGCAGGTTCGTCAACAGAGGCCCTTCATGTACCTTCGCGCCCTTGCCAGCCGCTATCAGCCGAGCCTCGCGCGCTGGCAGATATGCACGCAGCGCAACCGCTGCCTCATCGCCCAACGGAACCAGCCTCTCCTTTCGCCCCTTACCACGAACAAGGATGGCGTCATCGCCCCACTTCACGCTATCCACATTCAGGCCCACCAGCTCTGAATTACGAATGCCGCATCCATACAGCAGCTCAAAGATCACACGGTCGCGCTCCGGCCACGCAACGGCATCGCCGTCATCAGAATCCTTTTTCGCTTTTTTGCTCTTTGCCGCCAAAGGAGTCTCTTCCAGTGAGTTCAGTACGCGATTCACCTCTTCCGCACTCGGCACACGCGGCAGATGCTTCGGCAGCTTCGGCGTGCTCACCAGCAGCGCCGGATTCTGCTCCACCACACCCTCTTTGGCCAGCCACTTGAACCAACTCCGCACCGCAGCCAGTGCCCGTGCCGCACTCGCCTTCGTCAGACCACGCTCATATAACACGCCAAGATACGCTCGGATGTGCAGATGCTCCACCTGCACCATCTGTCCACCTTCGCCCAGGCTATCCGACAGATAGGCAGCAAAGCTCCGCACCTCGCGTCCGTACGCACGCACCGTATGCTCCGACGCGCCGCGCTCATTCGCGAGCATCGCCAGAAACCGTTCTGCCAGTTGGACGAACTCGCCGCCTTCGCGCATTCGTTACTCTCCAGCCGCCCGCGCCCCATATCGTTTGCCGCGCGGATGATGCATCCGATGTACCTGCTTCAACCGTCCCAGAGCCACGTGCGTATACACCTGCGTCGTTGCAATGTCTGCATGCCCCAACAGAGTCTGCACACTTCTCAGGTCCGCGCCATGCTCCACCATGTGCGTCGCGCAACTATGTCGCAATTTGTGCGGACTCGCCTTGCTGCTCCTCGGCGCTGCCGCCCTCACCATCTCCCATACCCACTGCCGCGTCAGCGGCTTGCCGCGCACACTCAGAAACAGCGCCCGCTGCATCGCTCCATGCACAAGCTCAGGACGCCCCAGCTTCAGATACTGCTCCAGCGCCTCGACCGCAGACCGGCCCAGAGGAACAATCCTCTCCTTGTCGCCCTTGCCCCGCACCAGAGCACGCCCGGAGTCGAGCTGCAGGTCTTCCACATGAAGACCGCATATCTCCGATACACGCAGCCCACCTGCGTACAGCAGCTCCAGAATCGCGTGATCGCGCAGCGACAAGCCATCCGCATCTGCAACATGAGCAGCAGCCCCCGTACGCTCCAACATCTCCGCTACCTCACCCTCAGCAAGGCTCTTCGGCAGAATCTTCCAGCTCGATGGCGACTCCACATTCACCGTCGGATCATGCGTAATCCGCTTGTCCATCAACAGCCAGCGATAAAAGCCCTTCAAGGCGCTAAGTTTCCGCGCAATCGATCGTGACTCCACACCGTGTCCGCGCAGCCCTTCCATAAAACCGCTCACGTCTTGCTGTTGAGCCGTCACCAGCAAGCCATCGCGCCCCTCGACATGTTCCGCAAACTGCTCGATATCTCGCTGATACGCCTCACACGTCGCCGGACGCATGCCCTTCTCCACGCGTAGAAACGTCGCATACTCACGCACGATCTGAACGTTTCCCGCCACCTGGCCCTTTTGCTGCATGACCTCATTATCCGGTCATCCACCCGAACCGCGGACCCCACACCCACTCGATGTACCCACCAAGCTACGAACCATCCAACACACCCCCTGATTGGTACCAGCAAATTCTGCATCGAGATACTTCGAGCTATCATCCCCCCAACAAATAAGAAGCCTCACGCTTTGCCCTTAACTTTCTTCTTTTCACTCCGCACTCTTTGCGATATTGTTCCTCACAATGCGTCCGACCACTGGTTTTCTTGCTCTACTTGCCCTTTGCCTTCTGCCTGTATCCAACAGCCTGAACGCCCAAACCGTCATCCTGCCCAAAAGCATCTCCTTCACCGGAGCACCTGCCTATTCCCAAGCCGAGCTCTTAGCCTTTACGCATCTCACGCCCGGCGCAAATTCCACTGTCACCGAGCTCAACGCCGCCGCACAAAAACTCAACGACACCGGCCTCTTCAGCGACATTCGGTTCGCGTCCCAATCCACGGGCCTCGTCTTCTCGCTCAAGATGATGCCCAACGACAACCTTCTGCCTGCCCGCTTCGCCAACTTCGTCTGGTGGACTCCGGAAGAGCTTTCCGCTGCACTTAAAACCCGCGTCCCTCTCTACCAGGGCACCGTGCCAACCGCAGGCAACATGCAGGACAGCGTCGTCGCCGCCCTCAAAGCCATGCTCGCCGAAAAAAGCGTCACCGCGACCGTCGTCGCAATACCCGTCTCCCCCGGCGCCGGAGCCACACCGACATCCGTCAAATTCCTCATCGATTCCCCCGAAGTCCGCGTCCATACACTGCACTTCGCTTCCACATCTCCGGCTCTGCAGCCCAAGCTCGACAAAGTCGCCCAGAAAGTCTCCGGCGAGCCCTTCGATCAGCTCACTACGGAGTCCACTATCACCTCGCTCATCACCGACGTCTATCGCAACGACGGCTATCTCAATGCCTCGGTCACGAATTACACGCACTCCGCGCCGCAGGTCACCTCCGACGCCATCAACCTCGATCTCACCGCCGCTGTCAGCGAAGGCGAGCCCTATCATCTCTCCCGCCTCACCTGGCCCGGCTCCGATGTCATGAGCACCGCCGACTTCGACAAGCAGGCCAAGCTCAAACCTGAAGACGTCGCCTCGCAGCTCGCCCTCAAACAAAGCCTCACCACGCTTGCCCGCGCCTACTACGCCAAGGGCTATCAGGACGTCAAAGTGCAGGCCCCGGCCTCCCTCGACAAAGCCACGCACCACGTCTCCTATACCGTCCACGTCGTCCCCGGCGAGCAGTACCGCCTGCACTCCGTCAAAGCCGAAGGCCTCTCCGACGTCCAGCGCAAGGAATTCGATTCCGCATGGCGCATGAACCCAGGCGACTTCTACGACGTCAACTACCTCACCACCTTCCTTAACAAGAACACTGCGCTCCGCTCCCTCAACGGTTACTCAGCCACCTATAAGGCCTTCTCTGACCCCAATACCCACCTCGTCGACCTTGTCATCACCTTCGTCAAGGGAGGAACCCTCGTCCAGGTCAACTAGCTCCGTCAAATCTTCCGCTCCGCACTGGTAAACTTAAACCAGTCATGTTCGAGAATCTCTCCGATAAGCTCCAGCGTTCCTTCAAAAACCTCCGTGGCCAGGGCACCATCACCGACGAAAACATCGGCGACGCCCTCCGCGAGATCCGCATTGCTCTCCTCGAGTCCGACGTGAACCTCGCCGTCGTCGACTCCCTCATCGAGCACATCCGCACCCGCGCCATGGGCTCCCAGGTCGCCACCGCGCTCTCCCCCACCGAGCAGCTCGTCAAGATCGTCCACGACGAGCTCGTCAACATCCTCGGCCGCGACACCGCCCGCTTCCAGAAATCCTCCCAGCCGCCCTCCGTCATCCTCATGGCTGGCCTCCAGGGCTCCGGTAAGACGACCACCTCCGCCAAGCTTGCCCAGTGGCTCAAGAAGGCCGGCCACCGGCCCATGCTCGTCTCCGTCGACGTCTACCGCCCCGCTGCCCGCGAGCAGCTCCGCGTCGTCGCTCAATCCATCAACGCCAATCTCTACGAAGGCAAAATCACCAGCGACAAACCGGGCACCGACGACGTCCTCCGCCTTGCGAAGGAAGCCAAGCGCGAAGCCGCCAACTTCGGCTGCGACATGCTCATCGTCGACACCGCCGGCCGCCTCGGCATCGACGAAGCCCTCATGGACGAGATGGCGCAGCTCAAAAAGCTCCTCTCCCCCTCCGAGATCCTCTTCGTCGCCGACGCCATGACCGGCCAGGACGCCGTCAACTCCGCCAAGGCCTTCAACGACCGCCTCCAGATCACCGGAGCCATCCTCACCAAGATGGACGGCGACGCCCGCGGCGGCGCAGCCCTCTCCATCCGCAACATCACCGGCCAGCCCATCAAGTTCCTCGGCACCGGCGAAAAACCCGACGCCTTCGAGCCCTTCCACCCCGACCGCATCGTCTCCCGCATCATGGGCATGGGCGACATCGCCACCCTGCTCGAGCGCGCCGAAGAAAAACTCGACCGCGGCAAGGCCGAGGCCTTCGCCAAAAAGGCCCTCTCCGGCGACGGCTTCACCCTCGAGGACTTCCGCGACCAGCTCCGTCAGATCAAAAAGATGGGCTCCATGAAGTCCATCCTCAAGATGCTCCCCTCCGTCGGACCCTTCGCCGGCATGTCGCAGGCCATCGACAACGTCGACGAGAGCCAGTTCACCCGCGTCGAGTCCATCATCAACTCGATGACCCAAAAAGAACGCATCGACCACGAGATCATCAACGGCAGCCGCCGCAAACGCATCGCCCACGGCTCCGGCACCACCGTCCAGGACGTCAACAATCTCCTACGCCAGTACGCCCAGATGCGCAAGGTCTTCAAAACCATGGGCTCAGGCGGCGGCATGAAAGCCCAGCAAAGAATGATGAGCCAGTTGCAGGGTAGGCAGAGGTTCGGACGATAGCTAGCTAGGTACATCTGAAAATGGATGTACTGAACAGCTAGTTTTGAAGGACAATTGGGCGAAAAGAGCGTTAGGACCTTTTAAGCATGAGTTCAGAAGCGACACTAGTGGCGACGTTTGTTGACCTACTGCGTTCGGGTGAAACACCGTGGGGGGAAGTAGGTATTGTTCAGGAATTTTTCTACGCTCGCGGTAAGACCGACGTAGTCATTACGACCGACAACTCCACGATCGCAATTGAGGCAAAGCTTATCGACTGGCGTAAAGCCCTCGATCAAGCTTACAGAAACACGTGCTTCGCTGAAGAGTCATACATTCTCATGCCAGAACCAAAAGCAAACTTCGCCCTTAAATTTATGAATGAATTCGAAGTAAGAGGAGTGGGAATTTGCTGTATTGTAGGTGGGCAAATAAAAATCCTATTCACGCCCAATCCATCTCCGCCACTAGAGCCTTGGATTACTGCACAGGCTAGAAGTCTTGCTTCGGTGTGAACGTGAGCGCCCATGGAAATCGTAGCGAAGGCTTACGCTGCAAAAAAAAGTCTGCATTTTCGTAAACGGGTTGGGGCAGGAGCATTTAAGGAGACCTTTCTTGTAGATGATGGAACGCGCTCGCTGGCCTTAAAAGTAATTGGACACAAATCCTCTCACTCTAGAACTGAACGTGAAATCGATGCCATAGTTAGATGCAGTCATCCGAATATCGCCCAGCTTGAATCCGTTGAGACCTTTAGTTTGGGTACATCGACATACACATGTCTTATTGAGGAGTACATAGCAGGCGGCACGCTCGCGGACAGAGTGAAAACAACACCCCTAACAAGAGAACAAACACTAGAAGTAGGTGCGGCTCTGATCGAAGTACTCGATCACTTGTATCAACTCAACCTAGTTCATCGTGACTTAAAACCTGACAACATCATGTTTCGGTCCTCGTTATCTTGGCAACCTGTGGTGGTGGACTTCGGTATCGTTAGAGATCTTTCCCGTTCTTCATTGACTCAAACATGGGTATCGATGGGCCCAGGCACACCACTTTTTGCTCCGTCTGAACAACTTAATAATCGGAAGGAGATGATTGACTGGAGGTCAGATCAGTTTGCTCTTGGAGTAACACTCACGATGGCTCAAGGTCGCAAACATCCTTATTCGACCGATCTTGACTCAGGTTATGAGTGTGTAGACCGAGTTGCAGACGGGTCGGACCCACAGGCGCAGTTTTTTCGATTTGCAGTGGAATCGCATTTGCCTGCTCTCCGGAAGATGGTGAATCAATTCCCAATTGATCGTTTTAGAACGCCGAGCCAACTTCGGGATGCTTGGCGAACTCAGTAAGAGGGTTATATGGCTACTTATCACCAAATGGGTAACGACTCGGCCAACCTGACCTTTGATCTGAATCTGGCCACCTACAAAGGTTCGATATTGAGCCCGGTTAACCAGACCTCGGATGAAATGTTGAAATATGTCGAAAAAACGCGAGAGAAGCAACGTACTAGCTTCGAAGTGATATTCGATCCCCAGCTATATTCCCCTCGCAGTGAGAGGGGATGCCTTCCGTCTTGGCCTTATTTCCCAAAAGATGTCGATACTGCAGACCTAAGCGCCCTCGACTGGTGGAAGCAAACAGCCGATTTGGTATTATCAACGGCTCTCAAAATGGCCCCAAATGCCATATGCTCACCTGCTATGGTTCCCCGAACCTTTTCTGACGCATATTACGAGCAAGTTGTCCTCACAAGTGACCATCTCACTCAGTGCCTGACTGGATCGACGCACAGAAGTATCATGACAGCGATCGTAGACCTCGAACAAACCGGCACCCCAAACTATTCGAATACCGTCACTTCCATTCTCAGCCGCGCCAAAACCAACGAAGTTTATCTGGTCTTCTACAGCACTACTGAACCTCGGAGGGAACAGAA
The DNA here is from genome assembly GCF_025264665.1 of Edaphobacter flagellatus. Lineage (NCBI taxonomy): Bacteria > Pseudomonadati > Acidobacteriota > Terriglobia > Terriglobales > Acidobacteriaceae > Edaphobacter > Edaphobacter flagellatus. The sequence goes on along the minus strand of NZ_CP073697.1, from coordinate 4,410,870 downwards.
AGATACGGAAGCATTGAAGGGTGCTATGAAGGTCATTGAGAAACTCGAATCCGCAGGAATGCGAGTTCTGGTCGGATTTTGTTCAACTGATGTCCTTCTCTGGAAGGCCGCTGGTGCAACTGCCTGTGCAACCGGAAAATTCTTCAATATCCGACGCTTCACGCTAGGAAGATTCGACGAACCGAAAGATGGTGGTGGTCAAATACCTTATTGGATCGAAGAGGCTTTGTTGGCTCTTGTTCGCCAATCCGACCTTATACGGCTTCAACAGAGGGGCATGCTAAGTGAAGCGTCGAGACGAAATCCTTTTGGGGCAGACATAATCAACGCGTTTACCAATAACAAACCTTGGTTAGCTCTAAGCTGGAAACAATATTTGTGGTGGTTTGCAGACGTCGAACAACGGCTCACACTAAAGTCCGTCACCGCTCAAGACTTAATCAACACGGCAGACTCAAACTGGGCAAGTCTTGAGGAGACTCCTCGAATGATCTTTGAAGAACGCAAAAACGATGGTTCGTGGACACGTGAGTGGCTGCGTGCAATTGAAGAGTTATCTTCCTTTGTGTAGTTTATAAATAGGGCGGGTGGCCCATACATCAAAATCCCTCCAACACATCGAATGCCCAATCATGCGGAAGGCATGATTGGGCATTCGAGCGAAGCCTTTGATGTCAATGGAAGCCAAATCCGCATCTGCGCCCCGAAACCAAACCGGGACCACCCGAAATTCATGTCAAGCCCCCAAATCTGTGTAAAACCCGCACTCAATCCCACATCGAAAACAAACCAAACCACTTCCCCACCCGAAATAAATCTCTCAAAAGCGCCGATCAATTTAGTTCGATTTTCTAAAATAGAAGTAGATACAAAAGAAGCCTCGGCACACGCCGGGGCTTTTCCTTTTAACTTAATCCGCAGGTTTGGCACCCCAAGTGCACCCGAGGTCCAGACCTAAATTCTCTGCTTTGAAGATTTTGCCAAAAAAACAAGGGGGGATACCCATGAACGAAGCCACCATCAACAACGACCAGCCCGACAACCAATTCCAGTGCCACCACGTCTTCCCCGACGACCACCGCTGCGGAAGCCCGCGCATGCGCGACGAGCAGTTCTGCTACTTCCACCACGACTCCCGCCGCCCCGTCGTTCGCCCGCACGAGCGCATCGCCCGCCGCAGCACCTTCGCGCTCTCCACTCCCACCAGCCACGACCACATCGAGGAATCGCTCGGCGAGCTCCTCGTCCGCATCGCCACCAACAACATCGACCCGCGTCGCGCCGGACTCCTCCTCTACTGCCTCCAGCTCGCCTCCACCAACCTGCGCCAGAAAACGCAGCAAACCAAGACAACCCACCTCACCCACGAAACGCGGAGCTGAGCAATGGTTCTTCAAGCCAGCCACGCTGCCGCCCCTCTCGCCGTTCAAGACCTTACTTTTCTCGCAGGATCAAAGAATGTGCCCTCAACGCAGGAAGGCATCGATCACGCACTCGCAGCACACTGAGCGTACGCCCTGAAGGCTGAGCCAGCGCTTTTATACTTTACGCATGGCCGAGTTTAATCTGCGAAAAGCAACACCAGAAGATATGGATAAAATCCGTGCATTGATCGATGCATCGGTGCGTGGTTTGCAAGCTGAAGACTACTCCCCTCGTCAGATCGAGGCTTCGTTGAAGACCGTCTTCACCATCGACAGCCAACTGATCGCAGATGGAACCTACTACGTTGCCCTCGCTGAAGATGGCGAGATAGCTGGCTGCGGTGGATGGTCGAAGCGCAAAACGCTCTATGGCGGAGACGCCCAGATGGAGCGAATCGAGCCGGAGCTGCTGAATCCAGCAACCGACGCTGCAAAAGTACGTGCAATCTTTGTGCACCCGAAGTTTGCACGCAAAGGACTCGGAAGCCTGATTCTGCGCATTGCGGAAGAGGCCGCCGTAGACGCCGGGTTTCGCCGGTTTGAAATGGGAAGCACACTAACGGGGGTCACCCTATACGCGTTGAAAGGATACCGCGAGGTAGACCGCGTTCAGGTTCCCGTAGGCGCAGGCGAAGAGATTGAGGTTGTGCGGATGGTGAAAGAGGCCGCGTTGTAGTCTGAATAGACGTTACGAGATGGAGAGTGTGCCGAGATGATGGAAATGCCGATGATCGCCAAGGGGGCCGAAGAGCTCCACCTTCTGCCTGGAATGAGCAACCGCCATGGACTGGTAGCCGGAGCGACAGGGACGGGAAAAACAGTGACGTTGCAGGTCATGGCCGAAGCGCTCAGCTCGATCGGCGTTCCCGTATTCGCTGCGGATGTGAAGGGCGATCTCTCGGGAATTAGCCAGCCGGGTAAGAGCTCACCCAAATTGGATGAGCGGGTGAAGTCGCTTGGCCTGGGTGACTGGACCTTCTCCGGATGCCCCGTGGTGTTCTGGGATGTCTTCGGCAAAGAGGGACATCCGGTGCGCGCAACGGTAAGCGAGATGGGCCCTCTGCTCTTCAGCCGCATCCTCAATCTGAACGATACGCAGACAGACGTGCTGACGCTGGTCTTTAAGATCGCCGATGACAACGGCCTCCTGCTGCTGGATATGAAAGACCTGCAGGCGATGCTGCAGCACGTTTCGGAGAATGCGAAGCAATACCAGACAAGCTACGGCAATATCTCCGCCGCAAGCATTGGAGCGATTCAACGCGGATTAGTCGCGTTAGGACAGCAAGGCGGCGACCTGTTCTTCGGCGAGCCAGCGTTGAATATCGAGGATCTGATCCAGACGGACGCCAACGGCAAAGGCATCGTCAATATTCTTGCAGCCGATAAACTACTGCAGTCGCCGCAGCTCTATGCGACATTTCTGTTGTGGCTGATGAGCGAGCTATTTGAAAAACTCCCCGAAGTCGGCGACCCGGAAAAGCCGAAGCTGGTCTTCTTCTTCGACGAAGCGCATCTTCTCTTCAACGATCTTCCGCCGGTGCTGCAGTCGCGCATCGAGCAGGTTGTGCGTCTGATTCGTTCGAAGGGCGTGGGCGTCTTCTTCGTCACCCAGAATCCGATTGATGTGCCGGACACCGTGCTGGGTCAGCTTGGTAATCGTGTACAGCACGCACTGCGCGCGTTTTCGCCGAAGGACCAGAAAGCAGTGAAAGCCGCAGCGCAGACATTCCGCTCGAACCCAAAGTTGGACGTAGAAGAAGTCATCACGCAATTGGGCGTAGGCGAGGCCCTGATTTCTTTTCTCGATGAGAAAGGGATCCCCGGTGTGGTGGAGCGAGCGATGGTATGTCCGCCACACAGCCAGATCGGGCCGATTACGCCGGAACAGCGCGCTGCCATCATCAAAAACTCCGTGATCGCCGGAGTGTACGAGACGCCAATCGATCGTGAATCGGCTTACGAGAAGCTGAAAGGCAAAGTAGCTGCCGATGGAGCGGGACCAACACAAGGAGAATCCCAGTCAGGATGGCTTGGAAGCATCGAAGCTGCCGGAACGGTAATTGGCAACGCATTGGGCGGAGGCAGCTCACGACGCGGAGACACCGTTGTGCAAGCAATGGTGAAAAGCGCCGCGCGCTCCATGGGCAGCACGGTTGGAAGACAACTCATCCGCGGCGTACTAGGGTCCCTGCTGGGTGGGTCATCGAGACGATGATCGTCAGATAATCTTCAATAAAAGCAGGACGAGAACGATGGTAAGGATCAGACTAAGAGTTCCGCCACCGTAGTAGCCCAGGCCCGGTCCCATACGATAACCGCCGAAGCCAAATACAAGAATCAGAATGATGAGTAGTATGACCATCATCTCTCCATCAAGACGAAACGTCGCCGTTATCTATAGGATGCTGTGTCAAGGCTAAAGAGAAGCCTGAGACCTCTCAATTGTTATTTGCTCCGTTGAAGATCTGAAATTCGCGAATACCAGCTGAACCTACAGTTGAAAGCAGATTCAGGCGAACACGCTGCGTTGTGATAGCAGGAAAAATATCGATCTTTTTATGCCCGATAGCCTGTGCGTGAGCAAGCTGTTTCCACGCGCCATTCTGCCATGCCTCGATACTGTACTCCTGCACTCGCTGCCCATCGTTGAGCCACTCCATCGTAACCGTGCGATCGAAGGTGACAGGCTTGTCGAAACGAAGCTCAAGAGTGGCGTGACGTTCAGGAGCAGACCAGAACGTCGAAGGATCGTTATCAAACGCCGCAGAAGCAGGATCGCTTGCAGCATGAACCGCTTTCACGGCAAGATTTTTGTCCGGCCCATAAAGACGCTGTACCGCCTCACCGAATTCACGAAGACGCGCAGCATCGGACTCCGGTAGTTTTCCCGTGTTGTCGGGCGCCAGCCCCAGCATCAATTGCGCGCCGCGCCCGACAGTCTTTGTATAAATCTTGAGCAACTCTTCAACAGAAAGAAGCGATGTCTCATCGTTCGGGTGCCAGAACCAGTGCAGCTTGCGTAGTGGTGTATCGGCTTCGATAGGCCGCCAGCGAAGATAACCGGTGCGGTCAATCACGTTCCAGTTCTCGTAAGGCACGGTGCCATCTTCAGAGCCGACCCAGCGAATGTCAGCATTTTTGTAAAGCGCAACGTCGGCGAAGACCAGCGTGTTGGGCTGGTACGTACGCAGCTCCTGAACAATCTTGTCGAAGTCGTAGGTGCGTCCTGCAGAACCTGCGCCATCAAGCCAGAACTCCGTGAGCGGACCATAGTGGCTGGCAAGTTCGGTGAGCTGCGCCAGGTAGTACTTGTCGTACGCCACAGGATCGGGATAGCGCGCATCATGACGATCCCACGGCGAAAGATAGACGCCAAAACCAAGACCGGCCTTGCGTGCTGAATCAGACGCGAGGCGAACAAGATCACCTTTACCGTTGAGCCATGGACTGGCTTTTACCGAGTAGTCGGTCTGCTTGCTGGGGAAGAGGGCGAACCCGTCATGATGCTTTGCAACCAGGACAGCGTACCTTGCGCCTCCTGCTTTGGCCGCCTGCATCCATTGGTCCGTGTCGACGTTGGCGGGATTGAAGGTCGAGGGCGAAGCCGTACCATCACCCCACTCACGGTTTAGAAAGGTGTTGGTCGAGAAATGAATAATGACGCCAATCTCAAGGTCCTGCCACTGAAGCTGAGCAGGGCTCGGCTTCACATCTGGAAAATTTTGCGCAGAAATTAGGGGAAGGCCGGCGAAAAAGAAAAGGATAAGGAAATACTTCATTGTCAGATTTCTATGATCAGAGTCGAATCGCATAGGCTCTCAAAATTTGAAGTCGTTAGTAAGGCATCAACCCAAGCTCAGAGCCTCGGACATCTTTCCGCGAGGGTGCAGCAGGGATAGAGCGCTTTTCTTCATAAAGAAGCTTGTCGCAGCAAAGGAAAAGCTGCTCCCACGTCGTATCGTTTGGCTGCAGTTGAGCAAGGCCGAAACTTGCACTGACGCGTGTGTGTATCTCTCCATACGTGACATCGGTTGAAGCGATAGAGGATCGCAAGCGCTCGGCGATAGCGATCGCTTCGTCGTGAGGTGTATTCGGAAGAAGAAGAGCAAACTCATCTCCACCAATACGGGCCAGCCGGTCGGTGGGACGTATACCTCGCTGCAGGCACGATGCCACAGCAATCAATGTAGCGTCGCCGCAGTGATGGCCATAGGAGTCATTGATGCTCTTGAAATCGTCAAGGTCGATGACAATCGCGCAGAGAGGAGATCCATCTTTAAGACATGCCAGAATGCGTTGTTCGGCTGCGATCTCAATACCACGGCGATTAAGTACTCCAGTAAGAGGATCTGTCGTCGCCTGAACCTCAAGCTTGCCGCGAAGCATCGCCGCGGTAAGCCATACGTACGAGATCATGATTCCAGCCTGAAGCGCCGAATTGGCAATAAGTATCCACGCAAGAAAAGGTCCGGCATCGAGATAGTTGTGCGGCGCTCCATGGACAGAAACGCCGACAATACGTATGCAGTTGCTGAGAGCAAGGGCGATCACCATCAACGCCATCGAACGCGTTGGAATCAGGAGTGCCGGGTCGTGATTGCGAAAGAGCAGGACCGTAATGTGAATCTGCTGGAGGCAGAGGAAAAAACTATAGAAGATCAGCCGTTTGCTGGTGTCCGGCTCAATCCAGCCATACTGCACCATCGCCGCCGCCATCAGCAGCATCACAAGCCCCTGGAAATAAGCCTGGGTCGTCTTCAGGTTGAAGAAGTCCTTCAGGCCAAGGAACAGGAACGCATAACCCACCGAAACAAAAACTGTTCCGCTGATGATCGAGATGGGATCGGGCATCTGCCCACGCAAAGCCACGGCTGCTGCCCCCAGCAGGGTGAATAAACTATAGAGACAGAACCCATTTACGCCCTTCATGCCCCTGTAAAGCCATGAATTGGCAATAGCCAACAATGTATAGAGGGCTAGAAGCACAACATGCTCGATATGTGCTGTATGAATGTCCAAAGGGGGAGCCTCGCGAACGCGGTGTAGACATTGTAATGTAACGGGTAACCCTCTCATCCTCTATCGGGTTACCACTAGAGTGCAAGGGAATTTCGAATTGGGATTGGGTATGGTTGGACGTTGAGAGGTAGGATCATCTTCTGCAGTAAAGGGTCCGATGAGTGCGTGCCGGAGGGCAGGGTAACTCTGCAAGATGGACATGAACCTTTGGAGTTGGATTGCGAGCGCAGTGCCCCACCTGCTCTTTGTAGCGGCACTGCTGGTGCTGTGGTGGAACGACGGCAGGCAGCGCTTCTTTTTATCGTTTGCACTGGCAGAACTGGCATCAACAAGTGCATTATGGTGCGTTGCTCCGTGGCTGTTCAAACAGCAGCTGCCACCCATCGCGGTGCAGCTGATAGCAACAGCGGCCACTGCGCTGGCAAGTTACGGCTTTTTCAGAGCCGCTATGGATTTCGGAGAAGTCCATTCTGAACGCCGCGCGCCATGGTGGCTGTGGCTGATTCCTGCACTGCTTTCCTGCGCTCTGGCAGGAACGGGGCATATTGATTCGAGCATTCGTATCAACGTGGCCTTGGAAGCCTGCGGCTCCGGGGTCCTCGGCTATCAGCTGCTCCGCGGAAGCGGAGTGGATCGGATCGTCTCCATCTTTGTTTGGCTGCGTGCCTCGCTTTGGGTGTTTTATGCGTTGCGTGGGCCGCTTGCCCGCATTCCTGTCATTCCGCTTCCTGTAGCCATTGGGTTCGGGTTTGCCATTCTGGTTGCAGGCGTCTTAAAGAGCCGTCGAGCCGTAGACGAATTGCATGCGCGTGAAATCAGATTACTCGGCGACCATCAGCGTTCGTTTGAACAATCGACACTGGCAAGAATCAAGGTAGATCGCGAGTTTTGCATCAAGGAGTGGAATGCTGCGGCAGAAAAGCTGTTTGGCTACGGCCCAAACGACGCTGGCGGAAAAAAAATCAGCGACCTGATCTTCCTCACGGAAAGCAGAGACCAAGCCCAGTCGGATTGGCGTGACGCGTTATCCAATGGAGTCGCGCAATCGTCGCTGTACACAAACGTAACCAAATCCGGAACAGCGCTGCAGTGCGAGTGGCATCACGATGTCCTGATCGACGATACTACCGGCGATCGAAGTCTGACCTTGATTGCGCGCGATGTAACCGAGCACGAAAACGCAGCCGCCGAGCTGCGTTATGTGGCCTATCACGACAGGCTGACCGAGCTTCCAAACCGTCTGCACTTCGAAGAGGTCCTCGAAGATCTCTCGCAGCGAAGCGGCAGAGATAGAGAGACAGGGGTCTTCTTTATCGACATCAATTCATTCAAGCAGGTGAATGATACATATGGTCATCGTGCCGGCGACCTGTTTCTGCTGAGCGTCGCCCGCAGGCTGAAAGATGTGCTCCCCGTGGTGGAGTGTTTGGCGCGGTTTGAAGGCGATGAGTTTTCGGCAGCGGTTGTATTAGATAAAGGACGAGAACAGGCCCGCGAATATGCCGAAGCGATCCATCGCGTGCTGGATGAATCTGTATCGTTTGACGGGCATCAGCACAAGGCAATGGTGAATATTGGAATCAGCTTCCTCCAGCCCGAGACGCCGTGGAGAACGACCTTGCAGGAAGCAGATATCGCGCTGACGGCAGCCAAGCGGCGTGGGCCGCAGCAGACAGAAGTATTTCACCCGGAGATGCTGGATCAGCTGCTCGAGAGAGTGCATCGAGAAAATGCATTGCAGCATGCCATTGAACGCGACGAGCTGAAACTGGTCTTCCAACCTCAGGTGGATTTGAAGATTTGCCGGGTCACGGGTGTCGAGGCGCTGCTGCGTTGGACGCATGAAGGCGAGCAGATTTCGCCGGAAGAATTTTTCCCGATAGCCGAGCAATCCGACCTCATCATTGAGATCGGCGACTGGGTCCTGCAGGGTGCCATTGCGCAGACGGCTCGCTGGGCGACGGAGGGGCTTTCAAACGTTCGCATGAGCGTAAACGTAGCTCCAAGGCAATTAGCGAGAGCAGACTTCGCCGAGAAGCTTGAAGGCTGGTTGAAGCATGCAGGAGTTTCTCCGAAGCTGATCGAACTCGAGATCACGGAGCGAGCCTTGTTGACTCCGCAGCCTGATACGCTGAAAACATTCGAGGCGCTGAAGCGGCTCGGCGTTTCGATTGCCTTGGACGACTTTGGAATCGGGTATTCGGCACTGGCCTACCTGATTCGCTATCCCATCGACAAGATCAAGATCGACCGGCTCTTTGTGCGCGAGATCGGCAAGGAGAACCCGCAATCAAGGCTAACCGGGGCCATCATTGGGATCGCTCATGTCATGCAGGTCGGCATCGTGGCAGAAGGCGTTGAGACCGCCGCACAGGCCTCCTACCTGAAGGAGCGCGGGTGCAATGAGGTGCAGGGCTATCTCATATCGCCTCCACTCTCTGCCGAGGCGATTCGAGACCTGCTCACAAACAGAACCGAACAACTTGACTGGGCAAGCTTTGCGGACGAGGCAATCGGGCATTCGTAATGCAACGCTTTGCTCCTGCGTGCGATCCTGATCTCAACGAGTCTTGCTCCTGTCATCTCTTCGGACTACACTTGCGCCCATGCGCCGCCAAACGTTCCTTGCAGCTGCTCTCGTTCTGCTCGCCTCCGTCGCCTGCTCTGCTCAGCAGTGGGCCAAGTCCAGGCTCGACGCCTCACCTCGTCATCGCGAATACGTCACCCTCAAACACGGCGACCGTTCCCTGCAGGCTTTTGTCGTCTATCCCGAGGTCAGTAAAAAAGTCCCCGTCGTCATCCTCATCCACGAGATCTTCGGCCTCTCCGACTGGGCCAAGGAGATGGCCGACGAACTAGCTGTCGCAGGCTACATTGTCGTCGCGCCCGATCTGCTCTCCGGAGCCGGGCCCAACGGCGGCAACTCCGACTCCTTCACCAGCATGGACGCCACCACCAAAGCCGTCTCCGGCCTCAACGCCGATCAGGTCAATGCCGACCTCGACGCTGCCGCCGACTACGCCAAAAAGATTCCCTCGGCCAACGGCACCTTTGTGACCGCAGGCTTCTGCTGGGGAGGAGGCAAGTCCTTCGCCTTCGCCACGCACCGCAAAGACCTCGCCGCAGCCTTCGTTTTCTACGGTCCGCCACCCTCTGAATTCGCCTCTATCACTGCGCCCGTCTACGGCTTCTACGGGGGCAACGATGCCCGCATCGACGCCACCATCCCCGCAACCACCGAGTCCATGAAAGCCGCGGGCAAGAAGTACGACCCCGTCACCTACGACGGCGCGGGCCACGGCTTCATGCGCGCAGGCGAAGACCCCGCCAACACCAACCCCGCCAACAAGACCGCGCGCGATCAGGCATTCGAACGCCTTACCACCCTGCTCAAATCTCTCCCTGCAACTCACAGCTCCATCGCTGCTCCCAACGCATCCCGGCAAGCTGCAAAACATGTAAAAGCTTCGATTCCTGCAGCATCCTGTCACTCTGGAGCTGCCGTTACTTCAAGCATGTAACGCAATCCACACCTCTTCCGCGAAGCGGCTGCGATAATAGAGTCGTGGCTGCTTCGCTCAATAACTCGCCCAACACATCGCTGCAGGACCAGCTCGACCGCATCACGCAAAACACCCGCGCTCTCGTCCAGCCCGAGCGCCTCGCCTTCTCCGAGCGCGCCATCGCCGAGCTCTTCGCCACCGGCATTGAAGACCGCGTTCTCAAGCCCGGCTCCCCTGCCCCGTCCTTCTCGCTCACCGACGCAGCCACCGGCAAACTCGTCCACTCCGCTGACCTTTTAGCTCTCGGTTCGCTCGTCGTTAAATTCTTTCGCGGACGCTGGGACCCCTACTGCGTCACCGAGCTTGAAACCTGGCGCGACCTCTACCCCGAGCTGCGCAGCCGCGGCGCGCTCCTCGTCGCCATCTCTCCACAAAACGCTCGCCAGAGCAACTTCATGCTCGATCAGCATCACCTCGGCTTCCCGCTCCTCTCCGACCCCGGTGCCGAAGTCGCCAACCAGTTCGGCCTTGCTTACAGCGTCTCTGCTGAACAGCGCCGCTACTTCCAGTCCATCCTCGTCAACATCCCTTTCAACAATGCAGGGCTCAGCTATCACACCGCGACTGAAGCAAGCTGGCGCCTTCCGCTGCCCGGCACCTTTGTCGTCAATCAGCAGAACATCATCACCTTCGCCGAAGCTCACGCCGACTTCCGCGTACGCCCCGAACCCACCGACGTCCTCGCCGCACTCAGACACATTTAGACGTGTCATTCCATAGCGAAACGGAGGAATCTACTTTCCTTTCCTCCTCAATAGTCAAAAAAGAAAAGCCCCGGACGCATCCGGGGCTTCCTGACATCACCAACCTACTTCGTCTTCCGATACCGTTGAATCAGGTTCGTCGTCGAGCTGTCATGCGCCAGCTTCGGCTCGTCCTTGGCCTCAAGCTCGCCCAGGATCTTCGTCGCCAGCACCTTGCCCAGTTCCACGCCCCACTGGTCGAACGAATCGATGTTCCACACCACGCCCTGCGTGAACACTGCATGCTCATACAACGCCACCAGTGAGCCAAGCACCCTCGGCGTCAACTTCTCCGCAAGGATCGTATTCGAAGGACGATTCCCTTCAAACACGCGATGCGGAACCAGCCAATCCGGCGTCCCTTCAGCCTTCACCTGCTCCGCCGTCTTGCCATAAGCCAGGGCTTCAGCCTGAGCAAATACATTGGCCATCAACATGTCGTGGTGCCGGCCCAGTGGATTCAGCGTCTTCGAAAACCCAATAAAATCACAGGGAATCAGGCGTGTTCCCTGGTGGATCAGCTGATAGAACGAGTGCTGCCCATTCGTTCCCGGCTCACCCCAGTAAATCGGCCCTGTCTGATAATCCACGGTCGTCCCGTCCAGCGTCACATGCTTGCCGTTCGACTCCATTGTCAGCTGCTGTAAATACGCCGGAAAGCGCTTCAGATACTGCTCATACGGCAGCACCGCCTGCGTCTGCGCATCGAAGAACTCCGTATACCAGACTGTCAGCAGCCCCAGTAACGCCGGTATGTTCTTCTCGATCGGCGTCGTTCTGAAGTGCACATCCATCGCATGAAAGCCCGCCAACAGCTCGCTGAAGTTCTCCGGCCCGATCGCAATCATCGTCGACAACCCAATCGCCGAATCCATCGAGTAGCGTCCGCCGACCCAGTCCCAGAAACCGAACATGTTCGCCGTATCGATGCCGAACTTCTCGACTTCCTTCGCATTCGTCGAGATAGCGACGAAGTGCTTCGCCACCGCCTTCTCGTCCTTCAGCTTCAGCAATGCCCAGTCACGCGCCGTATGCGCATTCGTCATCGTCTCCAGCGTCGTGAACGTCTTCGAAGCCACAAGGAACAGCGTCTCTTCAGGATCGAGATCGACCACCGCCTCGGCAAAGTCCGTGCCATCCACATTCGATACAAAGCGGAACGTCAGGTTGCGGTCCGAATAATACTTCAGCGCCTCATATGCCATCACCGGCCCCAGGTCCGAACCACCAATGCCGATGTTCACGACATTCTTGATCCGCTTGCCCGTATGACCCTTCCATTCGCCACTGCGAATGCGATTGGCGAACCCCGCCATCTTGTCCAGCACCTCATGAACACCCGGAACAACATCCTCGCCATCAACGAAGATCTTCTCCGTTTTCGGCGCACGCAATGCAACGTGCAGCACAGCGCGGTTTTCCGTGATGTTGATCTTCTCTCCGGTAAACATCGCCTCCGTACGAGCCTTCAGTCCCGACTCCTCGGCCAGAGCCACCAGCAGCCGAAGCGTCTCGTCCGTAATCCGGTTCTTCGAGTAGTCGACGAACAGCCCCGCGGCCTCAAGAGTCAGCCGCTCGCCGCGCCCCGAATCCTCTGCAAACAACTCACGCAGATGCCTGCCACGAATCTGATCAGCATGGCTCTTCAAAGCCTTCCAGGCCGCGCGCTCCATCAGGGGTACTGTCTTTATTGCCGTCATACGTTCGTTTCTCCTTTTTCGACTTCCTCTTTACTCTCCATCACTGGCCCCTACCAAAAATCATTTGGACTGCAGATAGAGACTTAACCAACTTTGGATCGATGCAAATCAGTTCTAGTGTAGAGCCGAAGTATGTCGTGGGCTTGAACGCAGACCAACTTCCGCGCCGAAAAGTTTCTCGAAACACATTGCTGTTCCTCTAAGACATCAAGCTATCCAACCCTTGGCAAGATTCTCCCTAAAACCGTCATTCCGAGCGAACGGAGTGCGACGACGAAACCTCTCATTTTTTGCCAGGATGACTCTCGGGAAACAAGCGCGAAGTTCTCAGTATCATTCCTCAATCAACAAAGGGCGATTATCGCTCAACATGCACGGAATTGTTGCATCAAACAAAATCGTGCGTTTATCGTATGTGTAGATCGGCTATCGCCCCACTTTTGTGTCGTGCGGCAGCCGCCCAGGAAAGGGACTCATGAGCCTAGCCACTCGTCCTACGGCCGCTGCAACTCCTCCTCCCGCTGCGCCGCCTGCTGCAACCAAGCCAACACCTGCGTCCTCCCTCGACGTCTTCACCGGCGACCCCAACTTCATGACCTCGCTTGCGCGCGGCCTCATTGTCATTCAGGCCTTTACGCAACAGAACCCGCAGATGACCATCTCGCAGCTCAGCGTGCGCACCGGACTCTCCCGCGCCGCCGTTCGCCGCTGTCTCTACACCCTCACCAAGCTTGGCTTCGCCGGAGCCGAGGACGGCTCGCGCTACTCCCTGCGCCCGCGTATGCTCACCCTCTCGCATACCTACACCGCCTCCAACACGCTCTCCTCGGCCGCACAGCCCATCCTGGAGCGCATGTCCGCGCAGCTCCGCGAGTCCTTCTCTCTGGCCACTCTCGACGGCGACGACATCGTCTACGTCGCCCGCTCCACCGTCAACCGCGTCATGGCCGTCGACCTCCATATCGGCAGCCGCCTGCCTGCCTATTGCACCAGCATGGGACGCATCCTGCTCGCCTACCTGCCCGCCGACCAGCTCGAGGCGTACCTCGCTCGCGTCGCCCTTACCCCCTTCACCACGCGCACCGTAACCTCGGTTGAAAAGCTGCGTCTCCTTCTTCGCAATACCCGTCGCAACGGCTACGCGCTCTGCGATCAGGAGTACGAGGTCGGCCTCCGCTCACTCGCCGTCCCTGTCTTCGCTCCCAACGGACGCGCCGTCGCCACCATCAACCTGAGCGGGAACGCCCCCCGCATCTCTACCCTCGAGATGCAGACACGCTTCCTCCCGCATCTACGAGCAGCAGCAAACGAGCTGGCCGTCTTTCTCCGCTAGCCGCTCACACAAAATCGAAGCCCCACATCTCCTATGGAGGCGTGGGGCTTTTTTATTCTGCTACGAACTTCTACGAAGCACGCGGCGGAGCCACACAACGCACAAAACTGGCAGCTTTCTCCGCTTCCACGATCACTTCGCCCGTACCCTCAGGAATCACTACGGCCTTCCCCGGCTCCAGCTCGATCTCTTCTCCCGGAGTGATCACCCAGACATTCCCCTTGATCCCCACCAGGCACGCCGGCCCTGCCAGCGTGATCGGACGCTCTTCCATCTCCCCCAGATCGAACCGATCCACCGTGAAGTACTTCTTCTCGATCAGCCGCGTGAACCCATCCATCTGTCGCGGAGCCACCTTACCCGCCTCCGTCTTCGGACGAATCACCTTCAGCCCCTGCTCCAGATGAAGCTCCCGCGGTCGCCCATAGTCATACAGCCGATACGTTACATCGCTCGTCTGCTGCGTCTCCAGCAGCACCACACCCGGCCCAATCGCATGCACCGTGCCTGCATCGACAAACAACATATCGCCCACCGACACCGGAACCTTCTCCACAAGCGATTCCATCGTTTTATCCGCAACCGAAGCCGCCAGCTGCTCTGTGGTGACACCCGGCTTCAGCCCCAGCATCACCGAAGCCCCCGGCTCTGCCTCCAGCACATACCAGCACTCCGTCTTCCCGCGAGCCTCACCAGCCGCCTGCGCTTGCGCATCATCCGGATGCACCTGCACCGACAGCTTCTCATTTGGAAACAGCAGCTTCACCAGCAGAGGAAACTCACCCCCCAGCTTCGGTGAGAGCGACTCCAGCGTCTTACCTTCAAGATCTCCCTCTTCCACCACGCACTGCGGACCCGTCAGCCACGCCTCACCCACCAGCTCCGTCGTGCCCGTGTCCTCATACCACGGCTTCAGACTTTTCCTTCCCCACGGCCGAGGGCTAAACCACGGCTTCAACCGAAACGGCGCAACACTAGTCGTCATCGTCATCCTTCTTTGCCTTCTTCCTCTTCTCCAGAAGCATCTGCGGCACGGGCTTCGCACCACCCATCGCATCCTTCCATAGGATAACGTTTAGCTTCTGTGCATTCGCCCGGTCCGCATGCGTGAAGTCCATCTTCTCCGACTCCCGCGCCCCCGCCGCCGTCTTCTCGTTCGCCGTATAGATCAACCCGTTATCGCGATTCGTATAGTCCGCCACAAACGGGGCCTGATCGCCCGCACCCGTAAACAGCGGGCTCATCATCGAGCTGAACGCGTCGTTATTGTTCATCGGCGGCAAGCCCAGCAGCGTCTCCATCGTCCGAATCATGCTCACCGTCGAATAGAACCGGCTGTCCACAAACGCCCCGCCATCCGCCTGCTTCGGAGCATACTTGCTTACCACCAGCGCCAGGCTCCGATGCGCATCCACGTGGTCTGCGCCATTCTGTGCATCGTCCTCCAGAATGAATAACGCCGTGTCATCCCAGTACGCCGAATGCGAAACCGCATCGACGATACGTCCAATCGCCAGATCGTTATCCGCAACCGACGACTTTGGCGTCGGCCCTCCCGGAGTCGTCCCCGCCGTATGATCGTTGCCCATCCTCAGCAGAATGAAGTTCGGCATCGTATCTTTGCCAGCCTTGCGATCCGCAGCCCACGTATTCAGATGGCGCATAAAGATCTCCGCGCGAATCTGCTCCGGAATCCGCAGATTGAAGTCCGGGGCCTCCTCCGCGAAATGCCCCACCAGTTCCGGCTTCGTCGCAATATTCTTTGCGATCATCGGAATCGCCCACGGCCACTTGTTCACGCCGCCGCCCCATTGGGCAGGAATCGCCTCACCCGGCTTGATCGCAGGCCGCGCGCACTTCAGCCCTTCCAGCAGCGGGCCCTCCTGCGAGCTGCCGCTCTTCTTCACGTCGCAGAACGTCGACGAGATGTACTCGCCAAAGTGGTAATACGTCTTTCCATGCCGCGACAGATTGCCCCACAGATAGCCGCTCCATGGTTCATTCACATCCGGAATGTTCTGCAGCAATGGATACCCATCCGCAACCACACCCTCAAAGTCATACGTCCTCTGCGAGCCGCGATAATCCTGCTCCCACGAGCGCTCCAGATAATCCGTACCAATCGCCGCCGTCGACCACACATGCCCGTCGCCCGACACCTCACCCGAGTCATAAAAGTTGTCCATCACACCAAACCGCAGCGCCAGCGCATGCTGGTTCGGAGTAATGTCCTTGCCGTACATCGTCAGGCTCGCATCGCCGTTCCCCACCCGCTTGCCATCCTGCTCCAGATCGCCAAAAACCTGGTCGTACGTGCGGTTCTCCTTGATGATGTAAATCACATGCTTGATGCGGCTATCCGAGCCATCATGAAATCGGATCTTCTCCTCCGCCGCCTTCATCCGATTCGACTCCAGCACCTCCGCCGTCCACTTCGGAAGCTCCTTCTCCATCGCCGCCACATCCAGCGTCGCCACCGAACCATAGATCAGCGTGCCAATGTAAGTCGACTTCGACTTCCCGTACTTCGCCTTCGTCTCCTCCGTCACACGCTGCGGAAAATTATTCGGCCCCGTGCCCTTCCCCTTCGCCGTCGCAACATACAGCTTGCCGTCCACCATCGTCATCGCCGTCGGCATCCACTCCGTGGGCAGAAAACCCACCGGCTCCACCATGCCCTTCGTCGCCGTCTTGGCCGTCAGCTTCGTCGTGTCCATTACTGCCACGGCGTCCGTCGCCTGATTGCCCACATACAACCTCTTGCCGTCGGCCGAAACCGCAAGCGCATCCGGCTCTGCACCAAAGTAGCTCTGCCCCGGCAACCGTGTATCGAAGTATCCCTTTACCGCAAACTGCCCCTTGTCGATCCCCACCGCAGCCACCGCATCACGGTTCGCCAGCGCAACATACAGCACCCTGCCATTGGGAGCGATCTCCAGCGCATACGGATGCGTACCCGCAGCAATCGCGCTCTTCGGCTTCAGCAGAGCCAGTTTGCGCCCCACCGTTCCCTTCTGCAGATTCAGCTCCACCACCTCCGACGCATTCCACAACGCTACAAATGCCCTCGTCTGGTCTGCAGTCACAGCCAGCCCCACCGGATACACGCTCGGCACCGCGTTCGTCTCCGCCAGATCGAACCGCTTCTCGATCACGCCCGTCGACGCGTCCATCAGCCACACATCGTCGGTCAGATTGCCGGCCACCAGCAACTGCTCCGCTCCCGGCTTACCGATCACCGCAATGGCTGCCGGAAACGGAATCCCCTTGTCCCCTTCCTTGCCATCGATCAGCGAAGTCTTCCGCCCCGCAGCAAGCTGCTGCATCGGAATCTTCAGAAACTTCTCACGGGCAATCTTCCCATCATGAAATCCATATACGATGATGCCGCTGCCAATCTTCTTTTCGCTGCCGCCCTCAGGGTCCGTCTCCGAACCAAGGCTCGCATAGATGTGCCTGCCATCTCCGCTGAACGCTAACCCTGAGTAAAGCGTCTGCTTCGCTCCCACCACCGTCCAGTCATCAGGAAAGTCCTCCACCTTCCCCGTCTGTGTATCCAGCACCGCCAGCGACTGCATGTATCTGGATTCATACGTGCCGTACCCGGCATTCACCGTCACCACATAGCGCTTGTCTGGAGAGACAGCTATCGATAGTGGAAGGCTGTTCAATCTCTGAGGATCACCTGGAGCCGGAGGCAGAAGCTGCTTGCTTGTCGGCAGATCGATCGCCTTCTGCCCCTCTTGTGCCCATCCACGTGCCGCACCACCCGCAACCACCAGAGCCGCTGCCACCCATACCAGCGGACTTACCTTCCTAATTGCCATCACCACGCTCCTGGTCTCCATGTAATTCCATTCAGCAGCCCCGCTCTGCATATTTCTCAGAGAGGTTGTGTCCTTCGGCATGACTCCTGTTTTTGCAGGAGTCTTATCCGCACAACATTCCCGCCTTCTCAAAAGAATCTTGGTTCTGTTAAGAGCACGCCCTCAGCCGTGCAGCGCATATTCGCGAAGAGAAAGGGTTTTAGTCCGTGAGGTCATTTCTTGCTCAAAGCCACCCAACTGTTTTCAACAAAAATCCTGTCAAGGGGTGAATCGCATAAACCGCCGCGATTTCAATAACATCCATCTGCCGATGAGTTTCACCCCATCCGGTATACTTAAATCATTCCTATTAAGTCCAGATGACGATTCGGATCGCTCCTCGCGGGTACGATCCTCAAATGCTTGTTTGGCTATCGAAATGCGCCCCTAAACTATTACGAATGAATACTTTACACCTAAAATATTCATTCGGAACAAGTTAGACACTACACCTATAAACCATGTGCAATGAATACTTTGCACAAAAACGTACGGGGGGGATGGGGACTACTTCTCCTTGGCCACCCGCAGCGTCTCCGCCGCAGACTCCGGCGTAATATCCCGCTGTGGCGAGCCCAGCAGCTCAAAACCCACCATGAACTTCCGCACCGTCGCCGACCGCAGCAGCGGCGGATAAAAGTGCAGATGAAAGTGCCACTCCGGATGCTCCTCTCCATCGAACGGCTGCGGATGCAGCCCCATCGAGTAAGGAAACGGAGCGTCGAAAACCTTGTCGTACGTCGAAGTCACCAGCTTCAACATCGCAGCCAGATCGTCCCGCTCAGCCGCAGTCAGCGCCTCAAGATCCGCAACATGCCGGACCGGTAGAATCATCACCTCAAACGGCCACACCGCCCAGAAAGGCACCACCGCCACAAAGCTGCCGTTCGATGCAATCACTCGCTCGCCCAGCTTTACCTCAAGCTTGCGATACGCACACAACAGACAGCATCCATGTTCCTTCAGATAGACCGCCTGCGCCGCCTGCTCCACAACCGCTTCATTCGGCACCGAACGGCTCGCCCAGATCTGACCATGCGGATGCGGATTGCTCGCTCCCATCATCGCGCCGCGATTCTCGAAGACCTGAACGTAGCGGATGTCATCGCGGCCGCCAAGCTCCCGCATCTGCGCATCCCAAAGATCGACCACCTTGCGGATGTCTGCGACCTCCATCTTCGCCAGCGTCAGATCGTGCCGCGGCGAAAAACAGATCACGCGACAGACACCGCTCTCCCCCTCGGCGATCAGTAAGCCCTGACCGCCCTCGTCCTCGCGAAAACGCGGAGCATCCGGCTTGAGCGCCGCAAAGTCGTTCTCAAACACATACGTGCTCGTATACTTGTCCGTCTGCAGCCCGCCAGCGCGCTTATTCCCCGGGCAGAGATAGCATTCCGGATCGTAGCTCGCAACTAAAGCCTGCGCAGGCTTCTCCACTTGCCCTTGCCACGGCCTCTGTGTCCGATGAGGCGAAACCAGCACCCATTCCCGCTTCAGCGGATTGAACCGGCGATGCGGATTCTGCTGCGCCAGCGGATTCAGTTGCGGATTCAACGAACTCATGCAGCACCACCCTTTGCCGCCAAAGCAAGCGCGCCGTCCGAAGGCGACGAAATAAAACAATCCGCCTTGATGCCCACCGCCCGCTCGTACTCCTGCTTCACCTGCTCCACAAACGCATCCGCCAGCTCGGCCTTCACAACATTCACCGTACAGCCGCCGAAACCACCACCCGTGATCCTCGCACCAAAACAGCCCTGCTGCCGGTTAGCAATCTCGACCAGCATATCGACCTCGGCGCAACTGGCCGCAAAATCATCGCGCATGCTTGCATGCGCCTCTACCATCAATTCGCCGAACCGCTTCATATCGCTCGCTAGCAGAGCTTCACGTGCAGCCAGAACGCGCGCGTTCTCTGTAATGATGTGCTTGCACCTGGCAAAGCTTTCCGGAGACATCTTGTCGCGACAAGCCACAAGATCAGCAAGCGTCGCATCGCGCAGAAGCTCAATTCCTGGCTTCTCGCGGCGCAGCACTGCCTGTCCTGCTTCCACCTCGTCGCGCCGATTGCCATAATCGCCGGTCGCCACGGAGTGCCTCACCATCGAGTTGGCAATCACAATGCAAACCTCTTCCGGTAATGGCAGCAGATCATATTCGAGCGAGCGGCAATCCAGCATCATCGCGCGATGCTCAACACCTCCGGCTACGATGAACTGGTCCATGATGCCGCTCTTCGCGCCAACATATTCATTCTCAGCACGTCGACACAATGGAGCCAACTCCTCAAGCGGAAGCTTTCGTCCCATCTGCGAAAGAATCGCAACCGCAACCGCAACCTCGACCGAAGCCGATGAACTGAGTCCGGCGCCAAGCGGAACATCACCTTCAAGGCTCATATCGAAGCCAGCGGGTGTCAGGGCCGATTGCTTCAAGCTCCACACAACCCCAGCCGGATAGTCGCTCCAGTGACGCGTCGGCTGCTTGTCCAACGAAGCAATATCGAACTCACGCACCTCGCCGTAATTGGCAGAAGAAAAAATAGCGCGGCCATCCTGGCGCGGACTGATCGCAGCTACAGTGTGAAAACCGATCGCCATCGGCATCACCAGGCCGCCTGTGTAATCCGTATGCTCGCCAATCAGATTGACTCGCGCGGGCGCAGAATAGATTTTGCCTTCTTGTTCGAACCGTTTTCGATGCGCTTCACGCACCCTGCCTTCGACAGCCGTCATTCACAACACCAAACGCATAGATTACAGATCACAATCCATCGTACAACGCTGCCTATCCAACACGTCACTCTTCTCGCAGCACTTCAAGAGGCTTCTGGCCCAGTACACGAAAGCTCGCTGCCCATCCTGTAAATACCGTAATCGCTGACGTAGCCAGCAGAGCTGCGACAGTCCAGCTCCAATGAAACTGATACGGAACAGTCATTCTGTCCAGCAGCGTTCGAGCAATCAGGTTGGCAAAACCAACTCCTACCACGCCTGCGACAAGGCCAAGGACGGCAAACTCTACGGAAAATACGGTGCCGATCCTCATTCGTGTAGCTCCCAGAGCCTTCAAAACGACGACCTCGCGAATCCTGCGATAGCGCGTTCCGGCAATCGCGCTGGCAAGAATCACAATGCCCGCGAAAACACTAAATGCTGCCAAAAACTGAATGACGTACGTGATCTGAATGACGATTGAACGAACTGTTTCCAGCGCCTGCGCAACGTTGATGACAGTAATCGTCGGATAGCTCTTGTATAGCGCGCGCTGCACCTCACCCACGCGATTCGGATCGACATGTACGCCTCCGTACCACACCACAGGCAGTCCTTTAAGAACTGCTGGAGGCATGACGAACTCGGCACGAGCATAAGTGTGCTGTCCATCGTTCTTTATAAGCGCAACAACTGTTGCTGTGATCTGCGAGTCCTGTGCCGCGAAGGTCACCTTCGAGCCGACTTTTACTCCCAGACGCTCGGCCTGCCTCTGACCAATAGCAACAACCGGGGCCGTCTCATCCGCCTTCCACCACCTGCCGCTCGTAACCGTCGTCCCTGCCGGAGCTGCCGGAAACGATGTCAGCGAGATGCTCTGCAACATCCGCCGGGGAAAATTTTTCAGCTTTGCCTGATTCGCCGGAACACCATCAAGCGCGATAATCCGTGACGAGACGACAGGAAGCAATTCCGGTTCGGCTGTAACTGCCGACTGCCTTTTCAACATCATCTTCACGCCGTCAACTTCTCCTGGCGTAATGTCGATCAGAAAAACATTCGGCAGATTGGGCGCACTGGAGATATGCAACTCGCGTACGACAGCCTGCTGCACAAGAAAGACCGCCATGATCTGCATCACCCCCATGCCAACCGCAGCCAGTAGAGCTGCTGACGGATTGCCGGGGCGATACAGATTCGCCAGGCCGTGCCGGATAGCTGAAGGCAGGCTGAGCCGCGTGCGCGCGAGAAACCAACGCAAACCAGCAAGCAACAGCGCACATGCCCCCAGAAGAACTAAAAGCACGGCAACCAAACCAAGAGAGAAGACCTGTCCGACAATAGCCGAATCGGACAACGTTGTTGCAATCACCGCCAGTCCAGCCAGTATTAGAACGATGGCAAGAATCTGCGCCGCATTCTTTATCACCTTTCGAAAGAAGGCTGTGACAAATGGATCGGCACTTTCCTCAACAGCACGCCGGAAGATCAGCACAGGTCGTACAGAACGAATGTCAAGAAGCGGAGGCAGTGTAAACAAAAGTGTCGTGAGAATGCCTGCAGCGAACCCGGTTAAAATTGTCCGCACCTGAAGATGAACGCTCGTCTGCACATCCAGCATTTTGCCAAGGACATATGGAAAGGCGACCTGCACGCCGGTTCCTACAGCAATACCCAGCACGGCCCCTAACACGCCGAGAAGTAGCGTCTGGATAAGATAGATACGCATGATCTCGCCAGAACTGGCGCCGACTGCTTTCATGATCGCAATCGTGTCCAGCCGCTGTTCGAGATGCGCACGCATCGCCATAGCAACGCCGACGGCGCCAAGCACGAGCGCGACAAGGCTCATCAACGACAAAAGGCTGGTTGCGCGGTCCAGTCCCTGCGTCAGCGCCGGATTCGTCTCGCGATAGTCGATCACCTGCGCCTCAGGCAGCAGCTTTTCCAGACGGTCCTTCAACTGCGCAACAGCAGAGTCTGAAATCGGCGCTCCGTTCACAGGCTTGGGTACGCGGAACAAATAACGCTGCCCGGCATGGCTACCCGGAGCCAGCAAACCGCTTGCATCGAGTCCTTCACGCGAGATGAATACGCGTGGGCCAGCGGCAAAATTTCCTGAGAGCCGATCCGGCTCGTTCACCACAACGGCAGCTATGCGGAAGATGCGATTGCCGATCTTCAGCGAGTCGCCGATGTTCAAACGCAGACGCACCAGCAGATCGTCCGCCACTACCACGGAATCCGCCGTCAGAACATCTTTCAGTTTGCCGGCCGGCTGAAGCTGCACGTCTCCATAAAAAGGATATTTCTGCGGATCAACGGCCTTGAGTGAGACCAGCAACGGATCGAGCGTTTTGGCGGCGCTTGCCATCGAGAGCAATTCCGTCACCGGCGTTATCTCAATCGACTCTGCTTCGATGGCATCGAGCCCCTTTTGTTCAGCTGGCGTCGGTTGCTGGAACATACGAGCAGATAGGTCGGCGGCCATAATCGAACGCGCACGGTCGAGCAGTGCGGATCGAAACGACGATGAAAATCCACGCACGCCCGTCAACGCGCCCACGCCGATAGCAATTGATAGAACGACGAAGAAGAACTTGCCCCTGGAGGCGCGCAGCTCATGCCGTGCAATCTTCAGCGCCGTGCGATAGGAAAGAGAGGACATTACTAGCGAACCAGTTCTGGAGAAGGCTTCTCCGTCAATTCGTCTGAAACAACCAGGCCATCACGCAACACGATGCGACGATCCGCATATTCAGCGAGCACAGGATCGTGGGTAACCAAAACCAGCGTCGTTCCTTCGCTGCGATTCAGATTCAGCAGCAACTCCAGCACATGAGCGCCGTTTGTCGTATCGAGGTTGCCCGTAGGCTCGTCGGCCAATACGATAGGCGGCCGCAGGATGAACGCCCTGGCAAGCGCGACACGCTGCTGCTCACCGCCCGAAAGCTGAACCGGATAATGGTCCATGCGATCACTCAGCCCCACATTGACGAGAAGTTCGCGTGCCCGCTGCAGCCCGGCGTCAGCGCTGCCATCTGCATTCAGCTCATAAGGAAGAAGGACATTTTCAAGCGCGGTCAGCGTAGGCACAAGTTGATACGACTGAAAGACAAACCCAATCGTGCGTCCACGCACCTTGGCCAGCTTGTCTTCGGGCAAATAAGAGATTGCTGTACCGTTCAGCTTCACATCGCCTGCGCTGGGGCTATCAAGGCCAGCCAGCAGGCCCAGTAGTGTAGATTTTCCGCTTCCTGATGCCCCCATAATGGCAATAAACTGCCCACGCGGTACCTCAAAGCTGATTCCCTTCAGAATATCTACGTTGCGCGTACCGTTACGAATGGATTTACGCAAACCGTCGACGACGATCACCGCGGGCTCCGTCACTTTTCCCTCCAGCCTGTTTCTATCGAACATGTCCAGTCTTGATAGATTCATATGTATGCGGCGAGTCGCAATTGTTCCTATACTAGCGGTTCTTCTGATTTCGTTGAGCGGTTGCCGATCGACGACCTCCCCGGAGCCCGCACCCACCAGTCCTGCTACTAAGAAGAACGATGCTGTACCTGTTGAAGTTTCGCCATCGACGGAAGATTCCCTTAAAAGCGATCCCCGGCCTCGTATCGTCTGTTTTGGCGACAGCCTGACAGCAGGCTACGGCACAGAGGCCGGGCAGGCTTATCCCGATTACCTGCAATCCGATCTGGACAGCAAGGGCTATTCGTACAAGGTGGTCAATGCTGGTATCAGCGGCAACACAACAAAAGATGGGGTTGAACGCCTGCCGTCTGTGCTCGCAATGAAACCAGTGCTTGTTGTAGTGGAATTTGGCGGCAATGATGGGCTACGCGGTCTGCGAATTGCTGACACTCGCGCGAATCTCGACAAGATTGTCTCCACGATTACCAGTAGCGGCACAAAGGTGGTGCTCGCTGGAATCACTCTGCCGCCTGACTACGGTCCCGACTACATTCAACAGTTCAACGAAACCTACACACTGCTGGCCCGGCAGTATCGCATTCCGATGCTTCCCTTCCTGCTCAAAGGCGTATTCGGCGTTGACGGCATGATGCAGGCCGACCGTACGCATGCCACAGCACAAGGCAACAAAGTAGTCGCGCAGAATGTTTACTCGCTGATCCAGCCCCAGCTTAAGAAGAGTCGCTAACCCATCACGACGATAGGCTGCATCAGTGTGCCAGCAACACGGCGCCCTATAGCCAGCAGATCGACCGGGCTCGTGAAGATCTTGACCAACGGTGCCTGAGAAAAGTCAGGCAGATTTACCTGCATCCCATTGCGAAGCCTTCCTGCTGTCTGGTCGTCCACAGTAATACTAGGCATTTCAGGAAGAAGTGTCCGTGGATGCGGCAGCCGTGCCTCAATCGCAGCAACCGTTAGTGATTTCAGCTCGTCGACGGTTATTGCCTGGGCTAAAGCAAAGTGACCCGCCTTGGTTCTTCGCAGCGCCGAAAGATGCGCGCCGCAGCCAGCCAACTGGCCCAGCTCATGAGCAACTGAACGTACATAGCCACCGGCAGAGACACACATGGAAAAATTCGCTTCTTCTCCTTCGAGCGAGAGAAGCTCAAAGTTGTGAATCGTAATACGAGCCGCTTTTACCGGAACCTCCACTCCAGCACGCGCCAGCTTGTGGGCAGGCACTCCCTGAATCTTCTTTGCGGAGAAAACGGGCGGAATCTGGTCAATCTCCCCGTGAAAGCAGGTTGCAAGTTCGCGTAATTCTGCGAGCGAATGCGTTAGCGGTTTATGTTCCGCAACAGCTTCGCCTTCGGCATCGAAGGTATTCGTCGCAAAGCCGAAACGTATCGTACCGTCGTAGCTCTTTTCTGATGAATTGAAAAACTGCGCCAGCCGTGTGTACTTCCCAAGCAGAAGAGGTAAAACTCCTGTCGCCATCGGGTCCAGAGTACCCAGATGCCCGATAGAGCGCTCCCCTGTAGCCCGCCGTACGATCGCCACAACATCATGCGACGTCACACCGGCACGTTTATCAACCACTAAAAGTCCATTCATCCCATCAATTAGTTTACTGGCTAAATAGAACTTCCGTTGCGTCGCACCAGCGAGAGGAACTCATTGCGCGTCTGAAGCTGGGTCTTAAAGACGCCTAACATTGCCGAGGTCACCGTAAGGGAGTGCTGTTTCTCTACACCGCGCATCATCATGCAAAGGTGCTGCGCTTCCATAATGATGGCAACTCCCTGCGGATTAATCGCCTCGGTAATTGCTTCGCCGATCTGCCGTGTCAACCGCTCCTGCACCTGCAATCGGCGCGAGAAGACATCGACCAGGCGCGGAATCTTGCTCAGACCGATCACCTTTCCGTTAGGAACGTAGGCAATGTGAGCTTTACCGAAAAAAGGCAACAGATGGTGCTCGCACATAGAGAAAAACTCAATGTCCTTGACGATCACCATCTCGTCGTAATCGACATCGAAGAGAGCACCGTGCAGCACCTCGGTCACGTCCATTTTGTAGCCACGCGTCAGGAAAGCCATCGCCTTTTCCATGCGCTCAGGCGTGCGCAGAAGCCCGTCGCGATTCGGGTCTTCGCCGACGCGAGTGAGAATTTCGCGATAGAGGTCTTGCGTAGAAAACTCGGAAAGCGATGTTGTGTCTAAAGTGCTATTCGTGCGGGCCATATCGATGGGGCCTTTCTATATATCTGTCAGCAACTACAAGGTGCCATTCCAAGGCATCCGGCTGCCTGCATAGTCAAACGAGTTATTACTGGTTTCCTCGACGTGAACATTCTCTAAATGCGCCAGCGCAAACTCTGAGAAGATTCGATATATCTCTTTAGATAGATTCTCCGTTGTTGAGACACGATTCGCAAAACATGGCAGCATGTTGAGATTGGTGTGATCGAAACGGTCCAACAGGTGTGTACGCGCAAAGGCGTCGAGATCGCCAAGATTGCAAACCATCCCCGTTATAGGATCCACCGGGCCGCTCAAAGTCACCTGAACCGTATAGTTGTGACCGTGGCCATGTGGATTATTGCATTTTCCGAAGAGCTCACGATTGCGCGCCTCATCATAGGCATCGGTATGCAGACGATGTGAAGCGCTAAAGTGATAGCGACGCGAGAGATAGGCCTTCATGCGTGTTCTCCGTAAAAGTCAGCGAAGAGATCGGGCATCTCGTACACCCGAACGCGATGCAGCCTTGCATTCGGTATCTTGCCTTCCAGTCTCTTCCAGATCGCGATTGCAATGTTCTCGGTAGTAGGAACCACAGTGCGAAACTCCGGCACTTCGAGATTCAGGTGACGATGGTCGTAGACGCTAACGACCTCGTGCTCGAGGATGTCTTTCAGCTGTTTCAGATCGACGACAAAGCCAGAGACTGGATCGACCTCGCCCGCGACAGTAACCTCCAGTGTGTAGTTGTGTCCGTGACCGTTACGGTTCGCGCACTTGCCGAAGACGCGCTGATTCTCTTCTTCAGACCAGTTGTCGATCCAGTAGTAGTGCGCGGAGGAGAATTCTGCTTTGCGGGTAAGGAAGATCATCTTTACTCTCTTTATTTTGACGTATCTACACCATTCTCGGATGCATTCATTCCTATCGGCTTGTCTTGTAGCTTCTGCCTTTCCATTCAACGGATCGACGCAGGCGATGCTGCATCGTACTGCGGATTAGAAGATAGACAAACAGCGGTATTCCGAGGATTGAAAGCCCTACATCAAAGGCCGGGAAGTTCGAACGCGCCACACGGCTATAAAAACGCCATAATGTTCGAGCCCAGATGAGAAGCAGCGCTCCTCGTTGCCAGGAGACGAGCCATGGAACTCCAAGCGCTAGTGCTGGCAGGCCGAAAAATAGTAAAAAATCCAAAACACGCCACCCAGCGAGATACAAGGGCTGCGGGAATAGTAAAGCTAGATTCTTCGTCCAGCCTTCAATCATATCGCTGGTCGAACGATACATCCGCGTTGCGACCGCCTCAGGAGCGTAGCGGAACCGAATAGGATGACGGTTGCGCTTAAAGTTTCGCGCAAGGGCAACGTCTTCCAGCACGTCACCGCCGACGGCTCGGTGGCCTCCGACCGCAAAGTAGGTTTCGCTCTTAACCAGCAGGAACTGGCCGTTAGCTGCGGCGATGCGGCGTTCCGGATCGTTGACCTCTTTCATGCGATAAACGCTGGCCAGCTCAGAGAATACGAGTGGCATCAATGCGCGCTGCGCGAATCCGGCAACAATCTGTCGCGGTGAGTAGGAGAGCAGTTCGACGTGATGGCGTTCGGCCTCGCGGATGGAGCGCGAGAGGTCGTTCGTTTCATGAATCGTGTCGGCGTCTGTAAATAGCAGCCATGCGCCACGAGCGATCTGCGCGGCGGCCCAGCAGGCATTCGTCTTGCCGGTAAAGCCTCCGCGAGAGCTTGCGTCCAGTGGTGGAGCATCGAGGACGATCAGGCCAGCGTGCTTTGCCGCGAAGTTTGAGGCGATAGCGCGAGTTTGGTCGGTCGAGGCGTCGTTAACAACGATCAGCTCCCAATGACGTCCGAGCTCGAAGCCAAGTTCGGACTGACTCACCAGCGAGGTCAGGCAGGCGGGAAGCGAAGCTTCCTCGTTCCGCGCCGGAATGATGACGGAAAGCTCAATCTCCGGTGAGAGGCTGTCTTGTCCAGCGTTCTGGGTCACGACTTCGTATTATAGAAATCAGGAGCGTATGGTGCGGAAAGCGGTCGTCGGTCTGGCGTTGTTGTTCAGTTTCGGATTCAGTGGCTGTGACCGCGGGCAGCATCCCGAAAAGGTCAATTCCCTTGCGCCCAACTTTTCTATCAGTGATGGGACGCAGTCTGCCGACCTGTCCAAACTCAGGGGCAAGATTGTTCTGGTGAACTTCTGGGCGACGTGGTGCGCACCGTGCATCGATGAACTCCCCACTTTGATGGAGTTACAGCGCCGCATGCCTCAGGTGACTGTTGTGGCAATCAGCCGTGATGAAGATCCCGCTGCCTACAAGCGATTCCTGACGAAATATCACGTCGATCTGCTGACGGTTCGAGACCCTTCGCTCAAGGTTCAGGATCTCTACGGCACGTCTCAGATTCCAGAGACGTATGTGATCGATCGCCAAGGGATGCTTCGGCGCAAATTTGTCTCTGCGCAGAACTGGACCAGTCCCGAAATCATGGAATACCTGTCGAAGCTCTAGCAGGACGAGCTGAGGTCCCGGGACCAGACGGTGCGGATGTCGATGCTGCGCATTCCGGCGCTCTGGGCGGCATGAAGCCCTTCGTCTGAGTCCTCGAACACGATCACTCGGTCAGGCTTGACACGCATGCGGCGTGCAGCCTCCATGTAGACATCCGGCGCGGGCTTTGGCCGGGCGACATCGCTGGCGGTGACAATGGTGTAGAAGAGCGGCCGCAGGCGGGTTTCAATGAGGGTGGCTTCGACGTTTTTGAAGACCCCGTTGGAAGCGACGGCCATGGGAACCTGCCCGAACCACTTGCGGGCTACGTCGGCGACAATCTTAATCTCCTGGATGAGGTTCAGGTTCGCAAGATACGCTTCATTCACGCGTTGGTAGTAATCGGAACGAATAAGAGATGCGACCTTGAAGTCGGACTCGTAGGCGTCAAGCAGGTCGTCGGGGCCGAGTCCCGTACGCTGCTTGTACCATTCGGGACTCATGGTCAGGCCGAGCGGAGCGAGCGCCTGCTGGATGGAGTAGAGGTGCGCAGGGGCGCTGTCGACCAGCGTTCCATCGCAGTCGAAGACGAGCGCGTCAAAGGTCCCTTTCTCCAGCGAGAAGGCCATATAGTTATGAATTCTACTTGCTGGAAATATCACAGCGCCACGGTCCCCACCCGACCATATTTGTGCAAAGTATTCGAAATAAAATAGTTATTTCGACACCCCTGCGTTCCTTCAGGATGTCGAAGCAGCTATCCGGCTAACAGATTCCCTATAAAAAAGAATAGCAGGGTGCCGGTAACTGATCGGCACCCCTAATCACTATCTAAACGCTTTTATTTGAATAAGTTATTAAAAACAGGGACTTGACAAGATTTGCACGGGGAGAGAAAACATCTCTTCGTCGTGACGAATGGCTCCCGCCCAACTACTGGTTGACGCCGCTGGCGAGGAAGCCACCGTCGACGACAAGGATCTCGCCGGTGACGAAGGCCGATGCGTCGGAAGCGAGGAAGATGGCCGAGCCGACGAGCTCCTCGGTCTTGCCGAAACGGCCCATGGGCGTGCGCAGGAGAAGCTCCTTGCCACGCTCGCTCTCGTCGAGCAGCTTTTGATTCAGAGCGGTGCGGAAGACGCCGGGAGCGATCGCGTTGACGGTTACGCCCTTCGAGCTCCACTCAACGGCCAGCGATTTGGTAAGCGCGCCGACGGCGGCCTTGGAGGCGGCATAGGCGGTGACCTCTTTGAGAGAGACGAAGGTGTTGAGCGAAGCGATGTTGATGATGCGTCCGTAGCCGCGCTCGAGCATGTGCTTGCCGAAGATCTGACAGGCGCGCAGAGTGCCGGTCACGTTGGTGTCCATGATGTCATTCCATGTCTCTTCCGAGACGGTGAGCGTCGGCTCGCGCTTGATCTTTCCGGCGGAGTTGATGAGGATATCGACCTTGCCGAACTCTTTGACTGTTCCTTCGAGAAGACTCTCGAGAGAGGCGCGATCACCGACGTCGGAGGTTAAACGCAGGGAGCGGCGGCCCTTGGCCTCAATGGCTCTGGCAGCATCTTCCACCTGTTCGGCGCGGCGGGAGCTGGCGACCACATCCGCTCCGGATTCGGCGAGTCCGATTGCCATTGCCAGGCCGATGCCTGAGGTTCCGCCTACGACTACGGCCGTCTTGCCGGTAAGGTCAAACAACGAGTGCGCCATGGAATACTTTCTCTCCTGCTATGAATTTGTTTTGTTGCCAGAGGATATCTGATTGAGGATGCGGTCGACGACCTCTTCGGGTGCTCGATCGTTCACGATGCGCAATGCGTCTGCGGGCGGTTCCAGCGTGTCGAGCTGGCTCTTGAGCAGATTCGGGTTCATGAACTCGTGGTGACGAGCTGCGAGCCTTTCGGCGATAAGCTGCGGCGAGCCGTCGAGCCAGACAAAGTGCACGGTGCCTTCGGGCATTCCTGCGGCGAGGGTGTCGCGATATTTCTGCTTGAGGGCGGAACAGGCGAGGACACCGCTTTTGCCTGACTGGTACCAGTCCTGCATCAGGCGATTGAGTGTCTCGAGCCAGGGCTGGCGGTCTTCGTCGTTGAGCGGGTGGCCAGCGGCCATCTTCTCTTTGTTGGCGGCGGGGTGATAGTCGTCGGCATCGGCGAAGACGGCACCTGTTCGCTGGGCCAGCAACTCACCGATGGTCGATTTGCCGGAGCCGGTGACCCCCATCAGTACAACGATCATTCCTTACCTCAGGGCTAAAGCCCCTTTTCTCTGCTGAATCTTTTGCGCATGGCTAAGCCGTGCCCTTAACAAAACTATGATCCCAGAAAGATGGGGCGGATGTGTCGATCAAAGAGGTTCGTCGTCACATTTCGCGCGACGACGTCTTCATTCGCCTCAAGCGCCTGGATATAGCGCGGCCCCATTTTGGCGGCGACCTTGAAGCCGACGTGCAACAGTTGGCGCAGGCTGGGATTGTACGCGGGGTTGGATTGATCGTGACGGAGGGCAGAGACGTACTGCTCGCTGGTCCATGCATCGACAGCGTCGGGGGTGGGCAGCTTTGCAACGTCGATGTCGATGACGGTGGCATAAGGCGCGCAAAGCTCCTCGCGGTGGCCGTAGGCTTCGCGATAGACCTCTTTGGCGATGGCGAGTCCCTGCCCGCCTGCTTCGGCCAGGCCGATCAGTTCTTCAAGCCAGGTAGTGCCCGCCGTTTTGACGTGGACACCGGCGCCGGAGCGAGTGATGGCGTTGTGGATGGATTTATAGATGGAGAACTTGTCGGAGCCGGAGTGCACACTGAGCTTGAGGCTGGCGGGCAGACCGTAGGTTTTGACGGCGTAGGCGATAGCAGCGATGTCTTCGTTGAACTCACGGTCGAACTGCTGCACGTCACCAACATAGTCGACGCCTTTGTTGAAGCGACCGGTGAACTTCGGCGCGATGGTCTGAATGGGGATCTTCTCGTCGGCAATGGCGGCAAGAATGATGAGCAGTTCGACGGGAGTTTGGGGCGAATCGGTCTCGTCCATCGAGACTTCGGGGATGAAGCTGCCTGCGGGCTTCTTCTCGGCAAGAAAGCGATAGATACGGCCCGCGTCCTGCACGGCGGCGAGAAACTTGTTGGCGACGGCGGTGACGAAGGCGGCGTCGGTCTTGAAGGGCTCGACAATGCCGGGGATGGTGACGGTGCCGATGAGCTCAGGATGGCGAGCGACGAAGGCACGAACGTCGGCCTCGGCGGCGGGCTTGCCGATCATGTCAGCAACGTCGAGGGTGAAGAAGTCGCACGGGGCGAGGAAGCGCTCGACGGTGTTGAGGTTGATGTGGTCGGCGTCGAGGAAGTAGGGCTTTGTCCAGCCCAGCTGCTTCACCGCAGCGTCAGCAGCCGTGCGCGTCTGGGCAGGGTCGCTGCCGATAATGGTGTGCTCGCGGTTGGACTTGTTCCATACCGGTGACACTTCCACGCCAGCATGAAGTGCCTGGATGCACGCAGCGAGCTGCGCCTTGGCCTGGTGCGCAAAGCGATCGCCAACACCGATCGAGAACCGTGAGAGCTGCGGGACTTTACTGTCACTCATTATTTTTCCTGTCTGAATCTTCTAGTGGTCCAACCAATTTTACACGGACAGAATACGCATCCGCCATGTGTCACGCAAATCGATCCATCCTGGCTAATCTTTGAAGCGTCCGCGATAAGCCCACAAACCGAGGCCGGGGTTGGAGATGTAGAAGATCTCTTCGCCGTCGACAATGTTCCAGCCGTCTTTGAGCTTTTCGGGGTTGTACTTGGCCATGTAGGTGGCGAGGTCGCCGTACTGGAAGTGGACGCTCTCGATCTCCTGCCGGGTGAGATGGCCGGGACAGTAGCGGATGGTGAAGCGCCCTTCGCTGGAGCCGTGGATGAGATGCGCGGCAGCGGAGAGGTTGCCGGCGAGTGCGGGATCTTCCTTCACGTACTCGAGCGTCTTCGGCGTACCGCAGTAGCCGTACTTGCGGATAAGCTTGTCGATAGCGGGGTCTTCGCCGAACTCGTGAACGGCAGGGGCGAGGACGATGAGTTCAGCATTGTCGGCCAGAGCCATGCGGGTGCGGTAGACGCTCTTGTTGCCGAGCCATGTGGAGCGGAACTCGTGCGGGTCGAGGAAGACCACAGCCTTTTTGATCTCGCGGTCGAGCATCTGGAAGTTGACCTGGAGCGCGAGCTTGGCCGCGAGATCGAAGCATTCGGCATCGTCGCCGATGAAAAGGCCGCGGACGGCAAGCTTTCCATCAGCGTTTTTGCCGACGACGGTATGAACGTAGACGATGGGCAGGTTGGTGGCGAAGTGATCGCTGGCGTAGTTGAGCACGCGGCGGACGGGAGTGTCGGCACGACCCATCATGCGTTCCATGCCATAGACAGCACCGAGGAAGTGCGAGCGGTGGATGCCCATGGAACCGCCGGTGCCGACGAAGATGTTTTTGTTGTAATTGGCCATGCCGACGACTTCGTGAGGGACGACTTGTCCGATCGACAAGATGAGGTCATGTCCGCCGTCGCGGAGGAGCTTGTTGACCTGTGCGGGCCAAGGATAGTCGACTTTGCCTTCAGAGACTTCGTAGAGGAAGGAACCAGGGACTTCGCCAAGAGTGACAACGTCGTTGCGCCAGTCATGGACACGGAAGAGATCGCGCGGCGTGGCTCCATACATGGTGGCAATTTCGGAATCGGTCATGGCCTTGTGCGTTCCGAGTGCAGGGAGGACGTCGGTGAGGCGTGAGCCGTAGTATTGCCAGGCGAGTTCGGTGAGCACGCCAGCCTGCGAGTGGAAGCGGGTGAAGTCAGGCGGGACGGCGAGAACTTTATTCTTCTTTCCGAGTGCATCCAATGCAGAGAAGAGGTGGGTGCGAAGATCGTCGGCCGACATCTCGGTAGTCGGACTGCCGGCGGCAAAATAAAGGCTCATGGCATTTCATCTTACGCTTGTGAAGAGCGTGGTAAAACCAGTTGCGAACCAAGGAGAACAGGGATGGTGGAACAGGATATTCAGCTGACGACGGCCGATGGAGTAACGGACGCTGTGCTTTTTACTCCAGACGCGTCGAAGGCTCTGCCGGGCATACTGCATATTCCGGATATCGGAAGCATTCGGGAGATCCAGCGAGCGATGGCACGGAGGCTTGCTGCCGAGGGATACACCGTGCTGCTGCCGAATCCGTTTTATCGCACGAGCAGGCCGCCGGTATTTCCGCCGGAGGCCAAGCATGGCACCCCGGAGAGGACGAAGCGGTTGCAAGAGTTGAGCTCTCCGTTAACGCCGGAGAGGATGACGCAGGATTTGGCTGTCTATCTGGACTACCTGACAGGGCAGCCGACGACGGATAAAGGCAAGATTGGCGTAGTCGGGTACTGCATTGGAGGTGGGATGGCGCTGCGTGCTGCGGCGGTGATGCCGGATCGTGTGGGTGCAGTGGCGTCGTTCCATGGTGGTGGACTCTATAAGGCAGATAACCCGGCAAGCCCACATCTCGTGCTGTCACAGGTGAAGGCGCAGCTCTACTTTGGACATGCAAGCGAAGATGGCAGCATGACGGCGGACGATATTGCACACTTCGAAGAGAAGCTGAAGGAATGGGGAGGCATCTACGAAAGCGAGACCTATCCGGCGCGGCATGGATGGACGGTCTCGGATAATCCGGCATACAACCATGCAGAGGCGGAGAGGGCTTACGTGAAGATGACGGCGTTGTTCAAAGCGGCGCTCCGCTGACGGTTGTGACAGAAATGCGGAGTTTCTCGGTTACGCGCGTTGAGCTTCGCTCGGAAGACACTTCATCAAGAGTAGCGATCGCTTGAAAGTCTCTCTAAAGAAAGAAGGCATGGCCTAAGCCATGCCTCTTGTTTGGTGTCGCGAAGGCTAGAGTTTGTAGGCCTTCCTGACGAGGGTGACGGTCAGGTCCTTGATGACTTCGAAGGCCTCATTCTCATCGAGACGGTGCTCGGTGACCAGGCGGCCGAGGAAGGCGCTGTCGATGCGGCGGGCTACATCATGGCGCGAGGGGATGGAAAGGAAGGCGCGGGTATCGTCGTTGAAGCCGACGGTGTTGTAGAAACCCGCCGTCTCGGTGGCTGTCTCGCGGAAGCGCATCATGCCTTCTGGCGAGTCATGGAACCACCACGGCGGACCGAGCCGGAGCACAGGATAGTGTCCTGCCAGCGGAGCAAGCTCGCGCGAGAATGTGGACTCGTCGAGCGTGAAGAGAATGAAGGTGAAGTTAGTCGAGTTGCCGTACTTGTTCAGCAGAGGGCGCAGGTTGCGAACGTACTCAGTGGGCGATGGAATGTCGGCGCCTTTGTCGCGGCCGAACTTCTCGTAGAGCGGCTTGTTGTGATTGCGGATGCTGCCTGGGTGGAGCTGCATCGTGAGGCCATCCTCGGCGGACATACCAGCCATCTCGGTGAGCATCTGCGCCTGGAACAGCTGCT
Organism: Edaphobacter flagellatus; assembly: GCF_025264665.1. Taxonomy (NCBI): domain Bacteria; kingdom Pseudomonadati; phylum Acidobacteriota; class Terriglobia; order Terriglobales; family Acidobacteriaceae; genus Edaphobacter; species Edaphobacter flagellatus. The sequence continues at coordinate 4,375,864 of NZ_CP073697.1, read as the reverse complement.
GCTCCTCGGCAGACGACTTACCGGACAGGATCCGCTGGTAGAGCGACTCGGCCGTCTGGGGGTCGAGGTCGGCGGTCATCGCGGAGACGTGACCGTGATCGGTCGCCGTAGCCCCCATGGTGATGAAGAACTCGCGACGCTTGCGGAGAGCGTTGAGGTAGCCCTTGAAGGTACCGATGTTTTCGCCGGTGATGGAGCCAAGCTTCTCGATGTTCTCGACGAAGCCGGAGTATTCGGCGTCGATGACGGCGTCGGGGCGGAAGGTTGGCAGGACTCTTCCCTTCCAGCCGGACTCGCGAATAGCTTTGTGATACTCGAGCGTATCGAGAGGCGAGTCGGTGGTAGAGATGACCTCGATGCGGAACTTCTCATAAAGTGCGCGAGGACGAAACTCTGGCGTCTGAAGCTTCTTGTCGATGATGTCGTAGTACTGATCGGCGTTACCGGGATTGAGACGTTCCTTGAGACCGAAGTTTTCGCTCAGCGAGTAATCGAACCAGAGACGTGTGGGCGTTCCACGGAAGAGGTAATAGTGCTTCGCGAAGATGCGCCAGACTTCGCGGGGATCGACTGGCTGCGGCTTGCCATCTGCTTGAGGGATGCCGAGCGACTCGAGCGAGACTCCCTGGGAGTAGAGCATGCGGAAGATGTAATGGTCCGGCTGGATAAAGAGTGCCGCCGGATTGGGAAAGGCTTCATCTTTGGCAAACCATGCCGGATCGGTATGGCCGTGCGGAGAGATGATGGGGAGATCACGAACCGTCTCGTACAAGCTGGCAGCGACTTTGCGCGCTGCCGGTTCGGAGGGAAACAACCGCATGGGATCAAGCATGAAAAAACACCTCTGGATAAAACGCTTATGTCTTCAAAGACCTCATCTTACGTTTTGCCGGAGACATCTTTCCAGAATTAGGTTTGACTCCGAACAAAAAGCAGAGAAAAAGCTTAACAAATTGAGGACAATTGGTCGACCACTTTTGCACATATTCAACAAAGAAGAAAGGCGCCCGAAATCGGGGCGCCCTCAAAACTTCTCAACGATGAAGCCTTTAGTAAGAAACTGCTATGCACGAAGTCTCGGGACCTGGGCTTGTAGCTGTAACACCTGAAGTCGTTTGCGCAGATATTTGGGACTGCGGATTGCAAACTGTAACGTAATTCGTATTGCTAAATCCCGATGGCCACGTGAGAGAACAGGTATATGTACTACCATCTCCATTTATATTGCACGCATTGGTCACTGCTGCTTGCACCGTAGGTGAACTTTGGGCGTGAACGGGAATGGTTTTCCCAAAATGATTCCCTACAAACAGGAAACCACCGATCAATACCAGTGTTGATAACACTATCTGCGCAACTCGAATCTTCATGTGTTTACTCCCTGGTTAGATTTATGGATTTGCGTTACAAATAACCTCGCTTCCAGCACCGCCACGATAGTTCGACACTGATTAAGACTTGACGATTCCAGTATTAACTTCACGCAAAATGAATGGCTGGGTGATTTGTCTTCACCCAGCCATTCATTTTCTACTTCTATTGATGTTACGGGATGTAGTAACGCATACCGGTGAAGACCATGTTGTTGGTCCCCTTCGGTGCGCCGCCTACGCCGGTCCAGGCCTCGCGGGTCAGGTAGCTGTACTGTCCCTGATACTGCAGGCGGCCGAACTTGGGGTTGGAGTAGACACGATAGGTGAAGCCCAGGGTACCCTGAATAACTGCGCGGGTTGCACCCAAGCATGTTGCACTTGAGGGAGTTCCAGGGTTGTATGGAGCTCCACCGGCAAGACCGTTGCCGGTGCTGGTCGGAAGAGTCTCGGTGTTGCAACCAGCATTCGAGGCAGAGATAGGAGCATAGCCAACGAGCTTACCTACCTGAGGACCTGAGGTCGCAAGATAGGTCGTGCGCTGCGCATACTCGCCACCGGCATAGCCCCAGACGTCAAGCTTCGGCGTTACGTGTCCCTCAAGCGAGATGAGTCCCTGATCGGCCTTGATGGGAGCCAGGGTGCCATCGGGGTGAACAGTGATATCAGGCAGCGTCGAGGTTCCGTAGCGGCCTACGCCGGTACCGGTCAGCAGGTGGACACCCACGTCGAGGTACTTCGTCGCGGGCACGCGGATGTTGGCGAAGAAACCGCCACCGGTCTTAGTGTCGTTGAGCGCGCCGACTGTACTTCCAACCGGAATGCCTCCGCTAAGCGAGGTGACCCCAGGGTAGTAGCGATCGCGGAACCAGCGAGCGAGGCCACCGACTTCGAAGTGTCCGTACTTGGCATCGTAGGTACCCTTGACGATGACATCGGGAGCGACGTTGTTGGAGTAGTTCGCCGTGAGGTTGTAGAGACCGCCGCCCGCACCGGCGTTGCCGATGAAAAAGTTTGCAGGAGAGTTGGAAGCCGAGTAGATGTACTCAGCCTGCTCGAGCGAAGCCGCAGCGGTGAAACCACCGAGCTTCTGCTGGAAGCGGATCGAAGGCTGACGAGCCCAGCTGAAACCGACGTGGTACTGAGCATCGATCACCATGGGCAGGTTCTCGGTGCGGTTGTCCGTCGACTTCTTGGTTTCGGTAACGAGCGACCACATCTGACCGCCGGTTACAGCGAAGCCGCTCTTGGTTGCGGCCTGGCCCCAGATCTGACGCTGGCGAAGGGTGTAGCTGTTGCTCTGGTTCTCGTTGGAGGTAGCACCTGCCGAGAGGAAGTCGGCTTCGACGTAGCCGGAGAGCTTGAACGGACCGGTGTTGCCTTCGAAAAGGCCACCGACGCGGCTCTGGCGTCCGGAGAAGTTCAACTCGCTGACGCGGGATTGAGCGGCTCCCATATAGGGTGTCGCGTTGAAAGGTGTGTTGACGTCCGAGTTCATCGCGCGTGAACGCCACACTGTTTCAAATGCGAAGAAAGCCACCGGGGTAATGGTGATTCCCTTGTAGTGCAGCGTGGTCGGCGACTCGATTGCGGAGTTGAACTCGCGCTTGGTGTCGCTCAGCGTCTGCGCAAGACCGACATTGGCGATCTTCAGGTCGTTGACCGAGCTGGAGAGAGTGTCCATCTGGTCATGATTGGCCTGGATGGCGGTCAGAGCGTTTTGTGCTTGGGTTGCAGCCGCAGCAGCCGAGGCATTGGCAGCCTGAGCATCCTGCGACGTTGTGGTCAGCTTCGCATCCTTATCGGCAAGTTGCTGCTTCAAGGAATCGATCTGAGCCTGTTGGGCCTGCATCTGCTCACGCAGCTCGCGTAGCGTACGTTCAAGCGGCGTCTCGGCCTTCTTCTTGACGACCTTTTTCGTCGTCCTGGCTGGAGTTCCCGTTTGCGCCTGCATCGACACTGTACTAATAACCAGCATCGCGGCTACGGCGGCTCGTAAATGTTTCGTCATGGATCCTCGCAAGTGAGTTCCAGCAAACAAGGAGAAACAGAGATGGAGAACTCGGATTTTTCTGTACCGCAATCCGTAGTTGCGCTGATCCTTACCTTTTTTGCCGTTGGGATTATCGTGGCAAAGTTGTGTGAACAGACAGAGAATTTGCACGGCATTCATAAAAAAAGCCAGTGAAATTAGACCCTCGCCGATAAAAGCGAAATCGATGTTCGCACGGCGATATCAAGCGCAACCTCCGTATATGCGGTGACTTGGTATACCGTTATCCCCATGCAATTTTTCCGCGTCGCAGGATTGCTTCTCGTCTCTTTTGCCATCCCTTCTATTGCCCAGTCATCGCTAAAGCTGATCCCGGTTCCGCGTGAAGTAAAGTCTGCTGCCGTCCAGCCACTTTCCCAGGGAGTACAGATCAGCTGTGGCTCCCCGTGCGCGGCCGAGGACCAGTTAGCGATCGATGACCTGAAGAGTTACCTTGCCTCGCAAGGCATCGCCGTCAGCGCATCCTCGCCGGTCAATATTCTGGTGACTCGTTATGGCTCACCGATCTCGCGGTCTATCCTTGCCGACGCTTCAGGCAAACAAGGCACTCCTGGGCCAGTGGACTTCCCTGCCGAGATGAAGGCCGAAGGCTATGCCATCATCCCGGACGGCAAGGGGCTGGCCATTACGGCAGCCAGCGACGCTGGCATCTTTTATGCGATTCAGACGGTCAAGCAGATGTTTTTGGGTAATGGGACTAACGCAGTGCTGCGTACGGCAACGATCCGCGACTGGCCAGCAATGCGCTACCGCGGATTGAGCGACGACCTCTCTCGCGGACCCGTGCCGACCTTCGAGTTTCAGAAGAAGCAGATCCGCGTGCTGGCGGCCTACAAGCTGAATATCTATTCGCCGTACTTCGAGCACACGATGCAGTACACGGGCCATCCTTTAATGGCGCCTCCCGGCGGAACGCTGACGCAGGCCCAGGCGCGCGAGCTGGTGGCCTACGCGGCGAAGTATCACATCACCATCATCCCCGAGCAGGAGGCCTTCGGGCATCTGCACTATCTGCTGGACTGGGAGAAGTATTCGCCAATTGCCGAGACGCCGCACGGGCATGTGCTGGCTCCTGCTCAGCCGGAGGCGCAGAAGCTGACGCACGACATGTTCAACGAGCTGGCGCAGATCTTCCCCGGCCCCTTCCTGCATCTGGGAGCCGACGAAACAGTCGAGCTGGGTAAAGGGCAGACGAAGGCAGCCGTCGACTCACAAGGACTCGGGCAGGTCTATCTCGACTTTCTCGAAAAGATTGTGGCTGATCTAAAGCCGCTGAATCGCAAGCTGCTGTTCTGGGGAGATATTGCTTATAAGGAGCCTGATCTGCTGAAGCAGGTTCCACCGTCCTTCAAACAGGCTACGATCGCTGTGCCGTGGGAGTACAACCCACAGCCCAAGGGCTTTACGCGCTACATCAAGCCCTTTACCGATGCCGGTTTTGAGACGTGGGTGGCTCCAGGCATTAACAACTGGTCGCGCGTCTATCCGAACTGGAACAACGGGCTGGCCAATATCCAGCAATTCACGCTCGATGGGCAGAAGCTGGGCGCAACGGGTCAGCTCAATACAATCTGGGATGACGACGGCGAGGCCCTATCCAATGCCAACTGGTACGGCATTCTGTTTGGGGCTGAGGCGGCGTGGCATCAGGGCGAGGCTTCGATCCCGACATTCCAATCCAGCTTTGGCGAAAACTTCCACGGCGATACGACCGGCAAGATCGACCAGGCGCAGCAGGAGATCATGGCGGCGCATAAGTTGCTGAAAGATTCTCCCTATAAGACCGATGCCCAGGATCTGCTCTTTTGGCAGGACCCGTGGAATGCGGATGGCCAACGGATCGCTCCGCAAATCAGAGCGATTCTCCCTGAGCTGCGTCTACATGCGGAGCGTGCGCTGACGCTGGTGGCTGAGGCGCGCAACGCAAACCCGAACCTGCGCGAGAGCGACGCTCTCGATGTGCTGGAGCTTGGTGCGCGCCGCATGGATCTGATCGGGCTGAAGTTCCAGATCTCCGACGAGATCGCAGCGAGTTATGCACATGCCTATGCCTTGCAGGGCTCGAAGAAGAAGGAAGACCGCGAAGATGTAGCCCGCGAGCTGAACCTGATCAATGGAGTCAACGGCAGGCTGCAGGATATGCGCAACAACTATTCCCTGCTGCGCGACTTGTACGAGCAGGCGTGGTTGAAGAGCAACCGCACCTACTTCCTGCGCAATAATCTGGAGCGTTATGACTTCACGATTCAGATGTGGCTCGGCCGAATCGACAAGATGCGCACGGCACAGCGCCAGTGGGCCAACTCACAGACGGTTCCCCCGGCCTCCGATATCGGTATCCCGGCTCCTCCCGCGAACTAAACCACAACAGTTGGATTTCGCGTTAATCTAAAAGAGACCACAATCTAGCAGGAAGCCCTCTGGGCGGCTTTGTAAAACTTTCCAGGAATAGACATGTATCAGACACTTGCAGCTCGCCGCCTCGTTACCTCATCCGGAATCGTCGAATACCCTCTGATCACACTCGACAACGAAGGCTTTATCGCCAGTATCGAGCCTGGCGCTGCGCCCCACACAGAAGAAGCGACGCTGACCTCGACCTTCTTCGACATTCACACGCACGGCGGGGCAAATCACGACGTGATGGAAGGCACCCCCGAAGCGCTCGACATTGTGAGCCGCTTCCATGCCGGCAACGGTGTTGGTCACTATCTCCCGACTACGGTGACAGCGCCCATCGATAAGACACTCTCCTCGCTCGACGGCATCGCCAATGCGATTGACGCTCCGCATGATCCACGCACGGCACGTCCCATCGGTATTCATCTGGAGGGGCCGTTTATCTCGCATGCGAAGCGCGGTGTGCATCCGCCTGCCGATATTCTGCCTCCCGACATTGCTCTCTTCGATCGCTTTCAACAGGCGGCACGGGGACACATCCGCCTGATCACCATTGCACCGGAGGTGCCGGGGGCCATCGATCTGATCCGCCATTGCATCGCCAGAGGTGTACACGTCAGCATTGGCCATAGCAATGCTCTCAGCGAGGAAGCACGGACTGCCATCGACGCCGGCGCCAAAAGCGCGACGCACACCTACAACGCGATGCGGGCGCTGGACCACCGTGAGCCGGGCATCCTGGGTGTGGTTCTGGATTCTGAAAAGCTTTTCGCCGAGCTGATCTGCGACGGCGTGCACGTTGCACCAGAGCTTGTTCGCCTGTGGTTTAAGGCTAAAGGACCCGAGCGCGCTATTCTCGTCACCGACAGCATGGCCGCCGCCGGGATGCCTGAGGGCGATTACATGCTGGGGACCTTCGCGGTAAAGGTCGCGAATGGCCGTGCATTTGCTGCCGACGACCTGACGCACGGCAAGGAGACGCTGGCAGGAAGCGTGCTTACGCTCAACCGGGCTGTCGCAAACTTGCAGCATTTCACTGGAGCTCCGCTGGAGGTTGCGGCACGGCTTGCCTCATCGAATCCTGCGGCGATGCTTGGGGTGGAAGACGTCGCCTCGGCCATCGCGCCCGGGAAACCGGCGAACTTCAATCTCTTCAACTCCGCCGGAAAGCTGGAGAAGACGCTGCTGCACGGTGTGCCCGTCGCCTGACGGGTACGCCATTCAGACGATGCAGAAAGCGGGCTCTGCACTATACACTCGCTAAATGCCTCTAGCTACACACCATCTCCATACACTGGACCTGGTCCTGATCGTTGCCTACCTGCTGGGCATTACGCTGTTCGGACTGCGCTTTCGCGGCAAGGATGCCGGATCGAAGTCGCTGAAGAACTACTTTCTCGCCGACCGCAGCGTGCCATGGTGGGCGATTGCGCTGTCAATCGTTTCAGCTGAGACCAGCACGCTCACCATCATCAGCGTGCCGGGCGTCGCCTTTACCGGCAACTTCGGTTTTCTGCAGATCGTACTGGGCTACATGATCGGCCGCATCGTCGTCGCAGTGCTCTTTCTGCCGCGCTACTTCCAGGGCGAAATACTCACCGCCTATCAGCTCATTAACCAGCGATTCGGCAAGACACTGCACAAAGTCACCGCCGGTTTATTCCTGATTACACGCGCAGCAGCGGAGGGCGTACGTGTTTTCGCCGTATCGATCGTTGTCGCCATCGCGATCGGCACCGGAGACGTACTCTCCATCGCCATCATCTCCGCGCTGACGCTGCTCTATACGTTCGAAGGCGGCATGACGGCCGTAATCTGGACCGACGTGGTGCAGATGGTTCTGTACATCGCAGGCACCCTCGTCGCCATTGTCACGCTCGGCACACACGTTCCTGGCGGCTGGCAGCATATCCATGAAGTGGCCGGTGCTGCTGGAAAGTTCCACATCTTCAACTTTGCGCTGAATCTTACGACGACCTACACCTTCTGGGCCGGCGTGCTGGGCGGCACCTTCCTCACGATGGCCTCGCATGGAACCGACCAGTTGATGGTACAGCGTCTGCTGGCAGGCAAAAACCTCAGAGAATCGCGGCTGGCGTTGCTCTCCTCCGGCGGTGTGATCTTCGTGCAGTTCACACTCTTTCTGTTGATCGGTGCAGGGCTTTGGGTCTTCTACGGAGCTGGAGCTGCGGGCAATCCTGCTCCAGATCGGCTCTTCCCTTCCTTCATCGTCAGCGAAATGCCGATTGGGATCGCTGGACTGCTGGTGGCAGCGATTCTTGCCGCAGCAATGTCGAACCTTTCGGCAGCGCTCAACTCACTCTCTTCAACCACAGTGGTCGACTTCTACATGCATTGGCGGCCTGAAGCCGACGAACGGGAACGCATGATGATCTCGCGCTCTTCGACTGTTGTCTGGGCGTTCGTGCTGTTTGCCATCGCCGTCTACAGCATTCAGGCTGGAGGCAAAGGCCACGTCGTTGAAATCGGTCTCTCGATTGCCTCGGTCGCCTATGGAGCGCTGCTCGGAGTCTTTCTGCTGGGCACGCTCACGCAGAGAGCCACGCAAACCGGCGCGACCATGGGCCTTGTCGTTGGCTTCGCCCTCAACATGGCGCTGTGGCTGCAAAGCAGTCCTGTTTATCTGAAGAATCTTCCATTGGTAGGAAACATGACTCTGCCTGTCGTTGCCTGGACGTGGTACGTGCTGATTGGAGCCATAGTGACCTTCGGCGTTGGTTACGTCGCAAGCGTTCTATTGCCGAAGAGCAGCGCCAAAGCAGCAGTGACTGTAGCCCTGCTGCTGGCTCTGCTTGCGCCATCGTCCATCGCTGCAACGCAGACGGCATCCGCGAAGACAACACCTGCGACCACGCATGATTTCGCCGAGGTCTCTTCGCTGGTCAACGAAGCTATCGCGCAAAAGAAGCTACCCGGCGCTGTTATTGTCATCGGACACGACGGCAAAGTGGTCTTTCATCAGGCCTACGGCAACCGCAAAATCGCCGGTGAGGCCAGCCCGGATGGCTCGACAGCCGCCGAGCCCATGACGGAGGACACCATCTTCGACATGGCCTCACTGAGCAAGTGTCTGGCGACCGCAACGGCGATGATGCAGCTATACGAGCAGGGCAAATTTCAGTTCGACGATCCGGTCGCGAAGTACCTGCCCGAGTTTGCCGCCAACGGCAAGGAAAAGGTCACGATCCGCGAGCTGCTGACGCACTACTCCGGACTGCCGCCTGATGTCTCACTCAAGGATTCGTGGGGTCTCGCTACGCCAGACAAGGCCGAAGGCATCAAGCGCGCCATGGAGTCGAAGCTCGACAATCCTCCAGGCACGAAGTTCGTTTATTCCGACATCAACTTCATCACGCTCGGCGCACTGGTGGAGAAACTAAGCGGCGAATCGCTCAACGTCTATGCTCAGGAAAACATCTTCAGACCTTTGGGAATGCTGTCGACGATATATCACCCGTTCGATAAGACCTGTGGTCCTGCACTCAAAGCCGGCTCTGCCATAGAGCCGGGCTCACATCCCCGCCTGCCGATGCACATGGTTTGTCCGAAGAACACCTGGAGTCCCACGGCACTGATTCCTCAGACTGCACCGACGGCCCACGACGACGAATCCAAGGACAACCCCTCCGCGAATCCCGATTTCGACCACCTCCTTCGCGGCACAGTCCATGACCCGACAACACGCCGCATGGGTGGCGTCGCGGGCCACGCCGGGGTCTTCTCCACCGCACACGACATCTCTCTCTACGCCGATGCTCTGCTTGAAAAACTGCTGCGCGACAAAGGCCCGTTCCCGCTTAAGCAGTCCACGCTGCAATTGATGACCAGGCCGGAGCAACCTGCAACGGCAGAGGGCGGAGCTACCATCTTTACTCCCGATGGACAGCCCACCAAGGGCATCGCCACACGCGGATTCGGCTGGGACATCAACACCGCCTTCTCGCGTCCGCGCGGCAGCATCTTCCCCATCGGCAGCTTCGGCCATACCGGCTTCACCGGCACCTCGCTCTGGATGGACCCGCAGTCCGACACCTACGTCGTCCTGTTGGCAAACGCGATCCACCCACGCGGGAATGCGCCCGTCTCTGCCTTGCGTGGGCAGGTTGCCACTGCAGCAGCCAGGGCTCTGCATCTCTACAACTCAAGCCAGACTCTCACCGGCATCGACGTTCTCGAAACCACGCATTACGCCGACCTGGCCGAAGCAGCAAAACGCCACGGCGGCCATCTGCGTGTAGGTATCCTCACGAACCAAAGCGGGCTCGACGCTCATGGCCGTCGCACTATCGACCTGCTGGCAACCGAGGCGCCTAAGTCTGTACCGGGCCTAGAAGTAAAAGCTCTTTTCTCTCCCGAGCACGGTCTGTTCGGAACAAAAGATGAGGCTGGCATTTCCGGAGAGGTTGATCCAACCACCCACATTGCCGTCACATCACTTTACGGGGCCACCCCAGCCTCGAGACATCCCACTCACGACCAGCTCAAAGACCTCGATGCCGTCGTGATCGACCTGCAGGATGCAGGAGTCCGGTTCTACACCTACGAAGCGCAGACCGGCTACTTCATCGAGGCAGCAGCGGACGAGAAGAAACTCGGGCATCCGCTGGAGATCATCGTGCTCGATCGCCCCAACATCATTGGCGGGCTGCAGGTGCAGGGGCCAGTCTCCGATCCCAATCGCGAGTCGTACATCAACTACATGCAGCTTCCCGTTCGCCACGGCATGACGCTGGGTGAGCTGGCGCGCTATATCAACGGTGAACGTAGGCGCCCCGTCCTGAACGCCCCAAATGTGCAGGCACCGCTGGGCGTTCCGCTCACCGTGGTCAAGATGCAGGGCTGGCAGCGCTCCATGTACTACGACCAGACCGGTCTGCCCTGGGTGAATCCCAGCCCGAATCTGCGCTCCGTCAATGCGGCCACACTGTATCCCGGCGTAGAGCTGCTACAGTTCACGAATGTCTCTGTAGGACGCGGGACGCCAGTACCGTTTGAGAACATCGCCGCCCCCTTCTTCGACGCTCCCGCTCTAGCCGCCGCGCTGAATGCCCGCAATATCGCCGGCATCAGCTTCTCTGCAACGACGGTCGCCATCGCCGAGGACGCAAACCATTACCCCTATCATGGGCAGACTCTGCCCGCCGTGCACCTGACGCTGACCGATCGCACTGCACTGGACTCCCCAGCTATGGGCCTCGAGATGATCGCAGCAATCCAGCGGCTCTTCCCCAGGCAGTTCAACTTCGACCGTGCCGATCGCCTGCTGCTGAGCGTGAATACGATTCTCTCGCTCAAGAACAACGACGATCCGCGTAAGATCGTGAAGTCCTGGCAGACCGATCTGGACGACTTCAAACAGAGGCGCGCTCTGTACCTGCTCTACTAGAGTCCACTCCCACCAAAGACGTACACAATTCGCCACTCTGCAGCCATAAATTCATTACATTGGCACCCCGAGTGCGTCACAATAGAAGACCATCACCCACCGAAGGAGGTGACTGCATGCCGCGTATCAATTTCCAGCAGCAGCTGGTTGCTCTCAAAGACAAGCTCCTTGCCATGGCCGCTCTCTCGCAACAGGCTCTTTCTCTGGCTCTCGAAGGGTATCTCACCGGAGATCTCGCGCTCTGCGAACACGTCAAAGAGATCGAAGCCGCCATCAATGCCGCCGAGCGCGACGTGGACGAGATGGCGTACGATCTGCTCGCCAAAGAGCAGCCCATGGCCATCGACCTGCGCTTTATCCTTTCGGTCATCAAGATCAACGGCGACTTGGAACGCATCGGCGACCAGGCCACCAACATCGCCCAACGCACACAGACCCTCGTCGGCGCCCCACAGATTGAGCTGCCGATCGACATTCCCGACATGGGCGAGAAGGTCGGCGTCATGATCCGCATGGCGATCCAGTCTCTCTTCGAAGCTGACGCCCGGCTCGCCGAGCACGTGCTGGAGATGGACGATGAGATCGACGAGATGAATCGCATCGTGCAGGCAGAAATGGTCGAGGTCATGCAGGAGCAGCCGGAGATCAGTGCGCAGGCCCTGAACGCCATCATCATCTCGCGCAACCTCGAACGCTCCGCCGATCACGCAACCAACATCGCCGAAGATGTCATCTTCTGGGTGCGCGGCTCCGATGTACGGCACAAGTTCTCGCTGTCCCAGGCCGAGTAAGACATCTGCTGCAATGCTCTGAAGCAAGGTGGATACGAATGCTGCTGAAACGTACACCCCTTGCCATTCCAGTTCTGTACCTTCTCGCAGTTGTTGCCTCCATGCCGTCCTACGCGGCAGAGCAGACGACGACATCCTGCACCGTTCCCGGCCGTAACTGGAGCATGGCTGATCTCACTCAGGCAGGTTGGTCAAAAGAGAAACTGGCTCTTGCCCATCAGTACGCAGACTCCATCCATTCCGATTCTGTCGTGATTATGCAGAATGGGAGGGTAATCGAGCAGTGGGGCAACGTCGACAAGAAGATCACGACCTTCTCGGTCCGCAAGAGCCTCGTCAGTTCCCTTTATGGCGTCTACTCCGCAAAAGGCGTCATCGACATCCATAAGACACTGGAGCAGATCGGCTTCGATGACTCTCCCGATCCGCTCACACCGGCAGAACGCCAGGCGCGCATTGTCGATCTGCTGCGCGCGCGCTCCGGTATCTATCACGCTGCCAGCTTCGAGCTCGACTTTCAGAAGAAGGGCCGTCCCGCTCGCGGAAGTCACCCACCCGGCACCTTCTGGTTCTACAACAACTGGGACTACAACGCGCTCGGCAGCATCTTCGAGCAGCAGACCCACAAAAAACTCGGCGACGCCTTTGCCAAAAACATCGCCAGGCCGCTTCACATGCAGGACTTTCAGCCCGGCGATGTCTATTACATCGGTGGCCCTGAATCCAGCCACCCTGGCTTCATGTTCGAGATGACCGCCCGTGACATGGCCCGCTTCGGCCAGCTTTACCTGTGCTAGGGCCGCTGGGGAAAGCATCAGGTCCTTCCCGCCGATTGGGTTTACAAAAGCTCTCACGCGCAGGAGATGGTCCACATGGGCCGCATGGAACTTGGTGGATACGAATATCTCTGGTGGATTGAGCACGGCGGCAAGCTACTTGAAGATGGAGCAACCCTGCCGGGCATGTACGCCGCCGAGGGAGCAGGCGGTCACTACATCCTCGTCGTTCCCAGCCTGAACATGGTCATTGCCTACCACTTCGACAACGAACCGAAGCAGAAGGATATCGCCGGAGTGATTGCTGCCACGCTTAAAGGCATATACGACAATCAGTTCAGCCATTTAGTAAAACTGATTCTTGATGCGAAACCGGCGGCTACTTCTTCGCCGGCAGCAACTTGATCACGGATGCGGCTACCTGCTTTCCCTGGATCGCATTTCCCTCCGCCGTGAAGTGCACATCGTCCGAATGCAGGTCCTGATGGGCCAACATCAGCTGGTGCTGGTCGTCGATAGCAATTCTCTGCTTCGCTACCTGCTCGCCTGCAATCGTATTGCGTGTATCGATCCGTGCATTCGTCGCTCCATCGACTTTGTCCTTACGTACCGGAGTCGTGGTTGCCCACACCAGCTGGGCCTCCGGTGCGCCATGACGGACCGCTGTCACCAACTCCGGGAAGTACCTGCGGTACTCTTCTTCGGTATAGCCCCAGCCATGCATCCCATTGTTGAAGTGAACGACATCGAACCGCACGCCGATCATCTTGAAATACTCGGCAAGCTGCCCAGCCAGCCTCTCGTCGCCAACGGAAACCGAGGTCGCGAAGAAGTAACAGTTCGCCTTACCTGCCAGCTCCTCCGCAGTAGCCTTGTAGTAGGCACGGGTGATGGAGTCGCCGATCAGCAGAACATTGGGCAGAGCGGCGTTCGGAACCTCAGGGCGGTCGGTATAAGTCCACTCGATCTTCTCCGTCACCATCCGGCGTTCCGCCGCGCTGGCTCCCAGTGAGGCCGCCAGTACCATCCATCCGATGCATGCAATCTGTGCAATCCGCTTCAAAATAAACTCCTTCCGCATCGCCGCTGGGCGCGTCACACTGTTTTCTTGACTCTAACCCCTTAGGAAGCTACCCTTTAAGTATGGCAAACGGCCGTATCTGTCGCACCACCGCCTGTCGCATGTGTTGTTGCGATGCGGTGTGTTGCTGCCTTTGCCCAACTTCGTAGGACTTCTCTCCAAGTCTCGAATCCCTACAAAGCAAAGTTTGCACACACCCACTCTACCGAGTGGGATTTTTATTGCTCTATCCAAATTTATCTGAAGGAATCGCAAAGCATGTCCACCACGCCAACAGCCGCGGTAAAAGAGACCAAAGCGCAGAAGAGCGAACGCCTCAAGGCAGCCAAGAATCCCTGGAATGCCTGGGATGAGGTCCGCGAGTTCGCCCAAAATGGCCGGGACACCGTTCTGCCCGAATGGACCGGGCTCTACTTCAAATGGTGGGGCGTCTACACACAGGGTGACGGCAAAGGCGTTACGGGCGGCGCCAATGGCGAAGGCAAGGCGACCGAATACTTCATGATGCGCATCGGCCTGCCCAACGGCCTGCTCACCTCCGAACAGACCCGCGTCATCGGCCAGCTCGCCCAAAAGTACGCCAACAACCTGGCCGACATCACCACGCGACAGAACATTCAGTTCCACTGGCTCACCATCGGCGGCCTCGTCGACGTCGTTGACGCCCTTACCGCAGTCGGCCTCTCCCCCAAGGGAGCCTGCGGCGACGTCGTACGCAACGTCACCGGCTGCCCGCTCGCTGGCCTTGACCATGAGGAGATCATCGACGCCTCTCCGCTCGCCGTCGAGATCGCGCATCACCTCACCGCGAATCCCGAGTTCTACAATCTGCCGCGCAAGTTCAAGATCTCCGTCACCGGCTGCCCCGTCTGGTGCACCTTTCCTGAGATCAACGATGTCGCGCTGACTGCCATCAAGCGCACCGTAGACGGCGGCGAAGAGATCGGCTACACCCTCCGCGTAGGCGGTGGCCTCTCCACCGAGCCTCACATCGCCGAGCGCATCCCCGCTTTTATCCCGCAAGATAAAGCATTAGAAGTCGTCACCGCGGTTGTGCGCATCTTCAAGGAACAGACCGAGCTGCGCGAAAACCGTACCCGTGCGCGCATCAAGTACCTCTTCATGCGCTTCGGCTGGACAGCCGAGAGCTTCCTCGCCGCGCTCGAAGAAAAGCTCGGCTACAAGCTCGATCCCAGCCCTGTCTCCGCCGACGAAGTCCCTGCCGATATCTACCGCGATCACATCGGCATCCGCCCTCAGCGCCAGCCCGGCCTCTCCTCAGTGGGTGCTTCCGTCATCAACGGACGTCTCTCCGGCGACCAGCTGATCAAGCTCGCCAACCTAGCCGACAAGTACGGCAACGGGCAGCTGCGCGCCACCATCGGCCAGAACATCCTCATCGTCAACGTGCCGGATCGCGAAACCGCAGGGCTCGTCGTCGAGCTCAACACCCTCGGTCTTAACGTGGATGTCTCGCCCTTCTGGCGCGGCGCCATTGCCTGCACCGGCACCGAGTTCTGCAAGCTCGCCATCGCCGAGACCAAGGGCTTCAATAAGTGGCTCGTCGCTGAGCTCGAAGAGCGCCTGCCCGGCTTCGATCAGCAGATCCGTCTGCATGTCACCGGCTGCACCAACTCCTGCGGCCAGCACTGGATCGCAGACATCGGCCTCGAAGGCAAGAAGATCAAGAAAGACGGACAGATGGTCGATGCCTTCTTCTTCTGCGTCGGTGGCTCCGTGGGCAAGTATGCTCGCCCGGCACGCCAGCTCGGCTACCGTGCCGCTGCAACGGATGTTCCCGCGGCTATCGAGCGTCTGCTGAACGGCTACCTCCAGGCCCGCACCGAAGGCGAAGACCTGCGCAGCTACTTCGACCGCACCGACGACGCCACCCTGCGCGCGCAGCTCGCCGGAGAAGTGATCGAACCGGTCGAGCGCGATGCCCCGCCGGTAGGTGCCGGCAGACTTGCAGCAGACGCCTAAGACAATCGACCGCGGATAAACGCGGATGGGTACGGATCAAATCCGCGCTCATCCGCATCATCTGCGGTCGTCTTGCATGCAGGTCTATCATCGGTACAGAACATCTATGTCCCTCTTCCCGATCTTCCTCAAACTGACCGGCCGCTCCTGCGTCGTCATCGGCGCAGGCAATCTCGCCGAATCGAAGATCGCCTCTCTGCGCGCCGCCGATGCACGCATCACGGTCATCGCTCCCGAAGCCAGCGAAACCATCGCCGAGCAGGCAGCCACCGGCGAGTTGATCCTGCACTCGCGCCCCTACAAAACAGGGGACCTTGCCGGAGCCTTCCTCGTCGTAGCAGCCACCAACGATCCTGCCGTCAACCGCGCCGTCTTCGCTGAAGCCACCGCCTCGGGCGTGCTCTGCAACGCCGTCGACGACCCACCCTTCTGCGACTTCTACTTCCCTTCCATCGTGCGGCGCGGCGACCTACAGATCGCGATCTCGACGGCAGGCAGTTCACCAGCGCTCGCGCAGCAACTGCGCAAACAGCTCAACGAGCAACTGCCTCTGGACCTCGGCGACTGGCTCGCCGACCTCGGCAACCTCCGCCGCGAAGTCGTCGCCGCAGAGCCGCTCAACGAATCGCGTCGTCTGCTACTGCATGAGCTGGCACAGCGTCAGGTCTGCAGCTACAACGAGTGCCCTTCCCGCCTCCTCGCGCGCGAGCACGCGCTCACCAATCCATTGTCCAAGGAGAAGGCGTGATCTCGATCCCCGATGCCGAGCCCGGCCAGGTCTATCTCGTGGGAGCAGGCCCCGGTGACCCCGCGCTCCTCACCCTGCGCGCCGCGCATCTGCTCAAGACCGCAGACGTCATCCTCCCCGACGACCTCGTATCCGAAGAGATCCTCGAGCTCGCCAGCCCGACAACACTCATCATCCCCGTCGGCAAGCGCTGCGGACAGCCGCGCATTACGCAGGCAGGCATCCACGACCTCATGCTGGAACACACGCGCAACGACTCCTCCGTCGTGCGCCTCAAATCCGGCGACCCGCTCGTCTTCGGCCGCGCTGCTGAGGAGATTGCCTTCCTCCGCGAGCACCATATCCCCTTCGAGATCGTACCCGGCATCACAGCAGCCTTTGCCGTCGCCGCCTCACTGGAGGCACCGCTCACCGATCGCACCCGCGCCTCGAAACTTATCCTCGCCACCGCGCACCATGCCGCAGGTAAACTCTCGCTCACACCAAGTTGGTCCGGCTCATTCCCCGACGAAGCGACACTCGTGATCTACATGCCCGGCCGCGACTTCGAAACTCTGGCAGCCGACCTGATCGC
Source organism: Edaphobacter flagellatus (assembly GCF_025264665.1). Classification (NCBI taxonomy): domain Bacteria; kingdom Pseudomonadati; phylum Acidobacteriota; class Terriglobia; order Terriglobales; family Acidobacteriaceae; genus Edaphobacter; species Edaphobacter flagellatus. Next base: position 4,358,681 of record NZ_CP073697.1, on the reverse strand, counting down.
CTCAGGCATAGCTCCCACTACACCGTGTACCGCCGTCTCCAGCGCCTCAACACCGCAGCAGCACACCTATACCACCACGCTCGCCGGGCTGCGAAGCGCCAATGTCGGCCCCGCTCCCGTCATCCTCCTCATCGGCCCAGAAGTGCATCCAGCAAAGGCTCAAGCTTAAACTAATCTTCATGAAGCTCCTTCGGCACTCCCTCCTCCTCGCCACCATCCTCTTCATGACGCACATCAGCTTCGCTCAGGCGCAGCATGAGCACGTCCCCGCATCCTCGATCCCAACGGCGGACCTCATCCAGCCAGCCGACTTCGCCGCGGCGCTTCAATCCAGCGCACCAAAGCCGCTCATCCTCCAGACCGGCTCCCATGTTCTCTTCGCGCAGGCCCACATCCCCGGCTCCGAATACGCCGGCCCCGCAGGGCAGTCCGCCGGCATCGACGCTATCAAAGCACGCGTCGCATCACTGCCAAAGAGCACCGCCATCGTCCTCTACTGCGGCTGCTGCCCGTGGGGACGCTGCCCTAACATCGCTCCCGCCTACAACCTGCTTCATGAGCAGGGCTTCACAAACGTGAAGGTTCTCTACCTCGCCGAAAACTTCGGCACAGACTGGGTCAACAAGGGCTACCCGACCGAAAAGGGCCGCTAAATGAAGATCGCTACACCTCACGCCATCCTTCTCGCTGTCGCTCTCGTCACCGCATCGCCGAACCTGCCGGCACAGACCGCAGCAAAATTCGCAGCTAAACCAGCAGCGGGCCGCACAGCGCCCGACTTCACGCGCAACACGCTCGACGGCAAACCTGTCCGCCTCTCCACCTATCGCGGCAAGCTGGTGCTGCTCAACTTCTGGGCCACATGGTGCGGCCCCTGCCTTACCGAAATTCCACGCTTCAACACATGGCAGACGAAATACGCCTCGCAGGGATTGCAAGTCCTCGGCGTTTCCATGGACGACGACGCAGCGCCCGTCCAGAAAGCGGCACGCAAGCTTCAGTTCACCTATCCGGTCATCATGGGCGACGAGAAGATCGGCGAGCAGTACGGCGGCGTCCTCGGCCTGCCTATCAGCTACCTCATCTCCCCCGACGGCAAAATCATCGAACGCGTCCAGGGCGAGACAGACCTCAGCGCTCTCGAGAAACGCATTACCGGCCTGCTCCCGAAGAAGCCTTAGCGGACCGCCGCTGGCGTTGCCAGACTGCGCTTCATCGGATGGGCTTCTGTGTTAAACACAATCGCATCGAAGTCCAGCGTCGATGGTGGAGCGAACAGCAGGTAGAGATACTTCAGTGTCTCCGCAAAGAAGAAGCTCTCCATGCTGTCATCCTTCTTCTTCGTACGCACATCGCTCAGCGCGGCAAATCCAGTATCTGTCCGGCAATACTTCACCAGGGACTCAAGGAATGTCTGCCCCATCGCCAGATATTTCGGGTCATGCGTGTAGTGGTACAGATAGTAGGCCGACTCGACAATCTCCGGACGCAGCGGATATTCGCCGTTGACCACCTGCATCTTCACATAGTCGAAGCGATCCGGCTCGATCCCCGCAAAGTTCCACATCCTGTAGCTTGAGTCCTCCAGACGAACCGCTCTGTCGCGGTCTCCATCCAGCGCCAGCACCGCCGGAAAGAAGGCATCGAGCGCACCATAGTATGTCGTCGTACGCTGCCCCGTCTCCATGTTGGCCTGCCCATACCACAAGCCGTCAGGACGCTGGTCAGCAAGGTACTTGTTGATCGCCGCAATATTTTCCTTCCAGATGCGCTCGCAGTCCTTGTCGCCAAACAGAATCGCGCACTTCAACAAATACTCGTAGTACGAATCAATACCGCCCATGATGCCCGCCGTACCGTTCGTCCACTTGCCCGTCTCGACGTTGATGCCTACGCCAACCAGCCCAAGCTTCGATCGGCGCTTGTCCAGCTCGATCATCGCGCGCTTGGCCTTCTCGTAATAAATCGGCTTACCGGTGATCCGCGCCAGCATCCCATACTCCAGCAACAGACTGCCAATCTCCGCAGGATTGCTCTCTACTCCTTTCACCGCGCCCGTATGCAGATTCACATACTCATACGGCATGCCCGTGGGCGAATCGAAGATCGGCAACATGCGGCGGCCAAGATCGTCCGCCAACGCCAACAGACGTTTGTCGCCCGTCATCTGATAGCTCGAGAGCAATCCGCCCAGCATGCGGATCGTAATCTCGAAATCCTTCACATACATGTCCTGGTCGAAGTCCAGCTTCTCGTCGATCAGCTTGCGAGCCTCATCCGCCTGCTCCGTCAGCCCCATCACCAGCATCGTGTCCAGCGCATCGACTGGCGTCATCAGCAGCGAATGCTCATACCAGTCATGCGGCTGCTTGCTTAGCGGCTTCAGCGCATCGTGTCCCCACGCATACTGCTTGTAACCGTTCCACGCATGAAGAAGCTCCTCGCGAACCTGCCGCGCCAGAGCAGCCTTCTGCGCATCCGTCATCGGCGCAGTGCTGGCTGCGTGGACAGGTGTTGACGACAGAACACACGATGCGACGAAGCCAAGGGCGAGATAACAGAAAGAGCGGTGCAGATTCATCCCACCACTCTATTGCAAAACGAAACGAAGTTGTTATCCCAGCCGCTTCTCCGCCTCTTTCGTAGCCTCATAAATCTGATCGAACGACTCGACCGCATACAGCACCGGCTGCATCGTGCCCGTATCGAACTCCTGATTCATCACCGCATCCAGATTGAAATCCTTGACGTCGCATCCACCCGCCAGCACACGCGTGCACTCTCCGTGCGAGCTGATCAACCCGCTGCCATACACCTTCAGTTCACCATCCTGCCGAATCACTCCAAACTCAACCGTGAACCAGAACACGCGCCCCATACGCTCCAGCGCGACAGGATCATGCATCAACCCAGCGCACACCTGCCCATAGTGCTGCAGAAAATTGCCAAACACCGGATGCGCATGCATCGGCACATGGCCAAAAACATCATGAAAGATATCCGGCTCCGGCGTGTATTCGAGTGACTCCCTGCTACGCAGCCATGTCGTTGTCGGAAACATCCTCGCCGCCAGCATCTCGAAGAACGCATCCGGCGGAAGAAATCCACTCACCGGCGTCGACTGCCAACCCGTGCGCGGCTTCAGCCGCGCACTCACCGCCTTCAGATCGGGGAGCTGGTCTTCCCGCAGGCCAATCTGCTCGAAGCCATCCAGATACTCGCGGCACGCATGCTGGCGGAGCTGCGGCATCCGGCGGCTCACCAGCTCGGCCCACGTCGCATGCTGCTCCGGTGTGTAGGCCTTCCAGTCCTGCTCAATCAGGTACGGTGCCGCCACCGTAAGAACCTGCCCCGTCATTCCCATACCAAGACCTCATTCCGGCAGACGTAAAACTGCCTGCAGAAGGATACATCCCCGGCCTCAGGACAGGCTCTCCTCATGCGCAACCTTCGTCGCCTCCATCTGCGACCAGTTCTCGCCCCGCGCCTCGCGGCCCAACCCCGTTACGATGGCGATCGCGATTGCTCCGACCACAACCGTCCACGACATCACAGTCGTCAGCACGCCGCCCCAATACCTCTGCGCCAGCGCCGCCTGAAAGACTCCGTTGCGCGAAGAACAAAGATTCCCCAGCTGATACGCAAAGCCCGGAAACACAGCCCGCACCGGCCCCGGCGAAAGCTCATTGATGTGCGCCGGAATAATTCCGAACGCTCCCTGTACAGCGAACTGCATCAGGAAACCACCCAACGCAAGCATCGGAACGGTATGCGACCAGGCCCACAGCGGAATCATTGGAATCGCCATCAATGCGGCGATGATGATCATTCGCTTGCGTCCAAACTTCTCCGACAACGCGCCGCATAAAATGCCTCCAGTCAGAGCGCCGAGATTGCTGATCACAATCAACAGACCGACCGTGCTCGGCGTCAGACCATGATTTTTCTCCAGCAGCGTCGGATAAAGATCCTGCGTACCGTGGCTGAACGAGTTGAAGCACGTCATCAGCAGCACCAGAAACAGAAACGTCGGCAGATATGTCACAAAGTGCTTGAAGTCGATGCGCGGCTTCCCTGCACCCTCAGCCTTTCTTCTCTGCTCCGCCTCCACCCAGACCGGCGACTCCTTCACCTTGAACTGCATATAGAAGGCCAGCAACGAAGGCAGCGCGCCGATCATAAACATCACACGCCACCCGGCCAGCATCCCCGTTCCGTGCAGGTGAGGAAACAACAGCCAGTAAAGCGCACCCGCCAACAGGTTGCCGACAACATACCCCTCCTGCAGAATCCCCGAGAAGAACCCGCGCCCACTCGCTGGCAGCGACTCCAACGCCAGTGCCGCCCCCACGCCCCACTCGCCTCCCATCGCAACTCCAAACAGCGCGCGGCATATAAGAAAGCTACGCAGCGTCGGAGCAAACGCCGAGGCCAGCTCAAACAGCGAGAAACACAGAATGTTGATGATCAGTGTCGGACGCCGACCGTATCGCTCCGCAAGCACACCGAAGATCAGCGCTCCCAGCGGACGCATCACCAACGTCCAGAAGATCGCTTCGGCAATCACCGGGATACCCACATGAAAGTCCGCGGCAATCGCTTTCAAACAGACCGTAAGCAGGAAGAAATCAAAGGCATCGAGCGTCCAGCCCAGAAAGCAGGCTGCAAAGGTACTTCTTTGGGCAGGGTTCAGGCGCTTGAGTTCACCGAAAAAAGCCATATCGCGGATGCTAGCATTCAAGCACCGCTATTGGTTGGACTTCTTTCCTTTGTGTCCCCTCCGCGAAACTTTTTACATTCTGGCCTGCGTCAACTCAGGCACAATCTTGTAGCATCGTTTTACAGTTTCCCAACATCTGATGTTTATCTTTAGGATTTACTGAAAAGAAAGAGGAACGATCTATGCGCAACCGATTTATCCTGGCACTCGCTCTTGCGGCTGCTTCTTTGGCTGGCTCCCAGGTATATGCCCAGACCTCGAACTGGAACATCGACCCGGCTCACTCGAGCATCAACTTTACGGTCCGCCACATGGGTGTCTCCAATGTGCACGGCTCCCTCGGCAGCGTGAAGGGCACGGTTGTTTACGACGAAAAGGACATCACCAAGTCCAGCGTTACAGCGACAGCCGAAACCAGCACCGTTGCAACTGGCGTCGATATGCGGGATCAGGACCTCAAGTCGCCCAAGTTTTTCGACGTAACCAAATACCCGCAACTCTCCTTCAAGTCGACCTCTCTCTCGAATGCAGGCGGCAAGCTCACACTGACCGGTGATCTGACCCTCAACGGCGTGACCAAGAGCGTTACCCTCGACGTCGACGGTCCCGCACCTCCACAGACCGACGCAAAGGGCCTGACCCGCAGCGGCTTCTCCGCCTCCGGCACCCTCAAGCGTTCCGACTTCAACTTCGGCCCTAAGGTTCCCACCGCCGTCGTCGGCGACGACATCAAGTTCTCCATCGACGTCGAGATCGACAAGAAGTAACCGCAATCGGCATCGCGCAAAACAAAGGCCGGAGAGATTCTCTCCGGCCTTCCATTTCTCAATAACTCTGCACTACATCTTCGCGCGCAGCGGCTGCGTCGGCTCTGTCTGCTGTAGTAGAGCGCTCTCCGCCTCGGTCGTGTACTTCTTCAGCAGTTCATGGTGCAGGCAGTACAACGCCAGCTCCAGGCGATCCGATACACCGAGCTTGTCATACACCTTGCGCAGATAATTCTTGATCACCTGCTCGGTCGTTCCGATCTGGTAGGCGATCTCCTTGTTCCGCATGCCGCGCGTAATGCAGCTGATGATCGCAAGCTCTTTCTTCGAAAGCTTCGGCTGCACCTTGGGATCGGTCAGCGTGGTGGCCTGCGAGCGATACGCCTCGATCACCCAGTTGATCGACTGGTTGTCGATCCACGTCTCCCCTTCGGCGATCTTGCGCACGCACTTCACCAGCAGGTCCGGCGAAATCGACCGCGGCACGACGCCGCGCACACCACGTCGATACAGCTCGACTGTATTGGCTTCGTCGGTCTCCATTACCTGCACAATCAGTTTTGCTCCCGGAGCCTGGCGCACCAGTTCTGGAACCGCATCGATCGTCCCGGCAATCAGCTGTCCTTCGAGCACAACAACATCGGTGGGATACCGCTGAAGAGCCATATGGAGGTTACTGAGCGTCTCCACCTGAGCGACCACACGGATGTCGTCCTCCAGGGCAAAGACCTTTCGCATGCCAACGCGGTAAATCGCTTGGGAGTCGGCAAGAATAACGCGGATACCAGGGGAGGCGCCGTCTTCTTGATGCTCCTCAGAGTCTCGTGATGAATCAAAATGAACAACCGACATAGTTCATGCCTTCAGAAAATATTCGTCGATGACGGCGCCAATCTTTTGCTTCCCGTCCTGCTGGAAGTGGCGGACAACGCGGCCAATACAGTGAATCCTTACATCTGTGTCCGAGCCCATTACCGCCGCTGGCATCGCGATCGTGAACTCAAGTCTGCTATTTACCTCCAGCAACCGGTCGCATACAAACAGAAGACCGTTTGCCGAGATATTTTCCGTCATTGCCTGCAGCTCTCCCTGCTCCGTTTGGATAACCAGAGGTAGCTTCATCGGGAAACGTACAGCCGTCCTGACCGGATTTTCTCCCTTTTTTGTTTGCAGCTGGCCCACGGGATCTTCCTCCTGCCAATGAAAGGCCGCCCCATGCCAGCGAACGGCCGTACTCGGCTGACACACAGGAGTCTACCTCACAAGTAACCACTCCCGAAGCTTTTTCATGTCATAGAGGGAGGTAACTATGATATCCCGACCAAAACCACCCTCGCGGACCCGCCCAGCTCCCCCCAAACCGGAACAAAGCGAGAGGCCCTTCTTCCTCGTCTCCGGTCTTTCTCCATTGCGAAAAGCTGCAATTTCCGCGATACTTAGTTGTTGGGTTCTCCGCGGTTGTCTGCCCGCTACCGGGTTCCGCCGCTGTGTTGTCACCCAAACTAAACGTTCTCTAAAGAGAGGCTTTTCCTGTGTTGATGATCCGTTTGGCGCGCGTTGGCGCCCGCAAGCAGCCCCACTACCGTATCGTTGTTATCGAGAAGGACCGCGCTCGTAATGGCCGTTCCGTTGAGGTAGTTGGCACCTATAATCCCCGCACAAATCCCGCCAGCGTTGAGCTCAAGCGTGACCGTATCGACTATTGGACCAGCAAGGGTGCCCAGCTCTCTGACCGTGTCGAGAAGCTTCTTGCCACCTCGGCTCCAGCTGCTGCCTAAGTTACCTTAGATGTTGACTTCGGGAATGTCCCCAGGTTCCCAAAGATTTGCTGGCAACCCAGATTCTCCGTATTGCATCTGCAAACCTCTCACGTAGACTTCTCTTATTGCGAACCGGTGGCCTGAACAAACTGCATAGCGCTTGCTTTGTAGGATTTCAGGTTCATCGGCAAGCCGTGGCGACGCTCGTTTTAAAACACTTCTTACAAGACCTCGCACGATGAGGCTGAGGGTAGAGCAAGCCCCGCATTGTTTCTAACCCAGGAGGTGTGTTGAGGATGTCTGTAGATAGCGGAGATGATAGCGCAAAAAATATGACGGACCTGGTTTTTGAGATTGCCAAGGCTCTGGTTGATTCACCTGACGAAGTCTCTGTCGATGCCGTTCCGGAGGGCGATACAACTGTCCTGCGGCTGCGCGTTGCCGCCACTGATATTGGTAAAGTCATTGGCAAACAGGGCCGCACTGCTCGCTCGCTTCGTACCATTCTTGCAGCGGCCAGCATGAAGCAGAAACATCGCTATGCACTCGACATCATCGAGATCGACGCTCCCAATGGGTAGCCCTCGAAAGCTATAGCCTGAACCGGGTATCCTGAGCACGCCATGTCGTCGAATACTGCCTCCTGGATCGTGCTTGCCCATCTCCTTCGTCCGCAAGGCCGCAAAGGAGAGCTCCTGGCCGAGCTGCTGACCGACTTCCCCGACCAGCTAGCCGGCCGCGAGGGCCTCTTTTTGGCTCCGCCTGAATTTCAGGGTGCCCCCAGTGATGCCAGGCAGGTTACTATCGTCTCCTCCTGGCTCCCTGTCGGTAAAAACAGGGGCAGGGTCGTTCTTCAGATCTCCGGCATCGACTCCATCTCAGCGGCCGAATCCCTCGCCGGCCTCGATCTCATCGTGGCCGAAAACCACCGCGTCAGCCTCGACGAAGACTCCACCTACATCAGCGACCTCACCGGATGCACCGTCTACGACCGCGACACAGCCGTCGGCGAGGTGACCGGCGTCCAGTTCCCCACCTCATCCGATGGCGTTCCACTTGAAGACATACCCTCTCTGCTCGAAGTGCGTTCCCCCGACGGCGATGAAATCCTGATCCCCTATGCGAAAGCGTTTCTGCGGTCCGTCGATCTTGCCGCAAAAAAAATCGTGCTCGATCTCCCCGCTGGCCTGATCGATATTAATCGTTAGCGACGGCCCAGCCGATACGTAACCCCAATCGAGAAAATCGGGTAGACAGGATAGCTCGACAGATTGTTGTTCAGCTTTTTAATCTCATCCTGAAGACTCTGCTGCGCCTCTTGATTCTCCGCAAAGGTAAAGCAGCCATCGCTCACGCAGGCCGTGCCATCCAGCGTCACATAAATCTTCGCCGGCCCCGTATATGCCACTCCCAGCTCCAACGGCATCGTGATCCTGCTCGACTCCCTCTTACCGATCAGGTTGTAGGCCACCGACACCATCGGCGCCACATGCCGTGAGAAGTCCACACCAGCCGTTCCATGCAAAGGATCGTCCACGCTGTTTACAAAACCCTGACTGCCCAGCTCAAAGTAATTCCCCGGAGGCACGCCCGAGATCGCCGACAGCGTGTTGTTGAAGTACAGCACTCCCATCCCGATCCTGAATCCCCCACGCCCTGGAAACCAGTCCAGATTCGCGCTGCCAGAACGCAGATTAAACCGTGAGTTGTAGTCCACTCCGTCGATATTGAAGCGATAGTTGAACGAGAAAATATTCCCGCCCGCGCGTAGACCAAAATGTCTGGAAAGTGGCGTCGACAGCTCGAGCCCCGCGCCCAGTGTATCCGCCTTCACGCCGATCCTCACGCTCGAAAACGGCCCTGTGCGTTCTGCTGGGTCGATGGGCCTGACCAGCTTCGTAGCATGGTCATACGGTTCTGCAATCGATGCCGCATCCCTGGAATCGGCAGACGACGACTCTTTCTCCGCATCGTCGCCCTGAAAAGTATCTGCTGCGCGAATCATGAGCGCCTGCCCGCTGGCGCGGTATGTGAACCCCGGGAGCGCAGCGAACAGCACGCCCGCGAAGACCAGTTTTACCCTGAATAACACCCCGAGACCCTTTAGCTTTGCGGGATACGTACGCTTAATTCGAGGTTAAGTCATCCTGCATGAAATTTCATTGCCAAACCCATTACTTCGTAGTCAATTCGTCTGCAACTTTGGTGTACCACTCCAGATTCGATACCCTAAGAGACTGAATATCTCCATGCATTTCGATATCATCACCATCTTTCCGGACTTCTTCACCAGCACCTTCGAGTACGGAATCCTCAGCAGGGCGCGCGCGACCGGTCTCGTCAACATCGCCGCGCACGACCTGCGCAGCTTCACGCACGACCGCCACCGCACCGTCGACGATAGGCCCTTCGGCGGCGGCGAAGGCATGGTACTCAAACCGCAGCCCATCTTCGACGCCGTCGCCTCGCTCGGCATTGCGGCCAAATCCGAACGCGACCCCAAACGCGAAACGGTCATTCTGCTCTCAGCGCAGGGCCGCCCCTTCACGCAATCCCTCGCGCACGAGCTCTCAACGCTCGATCGCGTCGTGATGGTCTGCGGACGCTACGAAGGCGTCGACGAGCGCATCAACCAGCTTCTCTGCGATCGCGAGATCTCCATCGGCGACTACGTCCTCTCAGGTGGCGAGCTCGCCGCAGCCGTCATCGTCGATGCGGTCGTGCGCCTGCTCCCCGGCGCGCTCGGTCATCCTGACTCAGCCCGCTTCGAAAGCTTCGGCGCCGACGATACCGCACTCGAGCCAAACACCGCCGACACCCCACCCAGAACCACCCACGGCGCCGGAGGCATCCTCGACTATCCTCACTACACGCGCCCTGCCGATTTCCAGGGCATCGGTGTCCCCGAGGTCCTCCAGGGTGGCAACCACGATGCCATCCGTCTCTGGCGCCGAAGAATGGCCCTTCGCAAAACGCTGATCAACCGCCCGGACCTGCTCGAAAACACCTCCCTCAGCCGACAGGATCTCCGCACGCTCGACGAAATCCGGTGGGAGCTCGAACAGGAAGGCAATCGCACGCCATAACCCGCCGCGCCATAAATCCTGTCAAGTCCCCCTATTTCACAAACCGCACAAAACAAAGCAAATAGAGTCGCAGAAAAGTGCCGGTTTACCCCCATCCATCTGCTAGAGTTAAATCAGTAGCCAAGATAGAAAGCCCCACCCAATCGGGTGGGGCTTTCACCTTTAGAATCAATATTTTTAGATATAAGCCCTTGTTTTTCAATATTTTGCCTTGTGCAAATCGAGCAACCCGATGAAAACAAATGCCTTATAAAAATCAGCCGGGGGAGGGGGTATCACCTCGCCATTTGTTATTCGCAGGCGGGGCATCAAGCCGCATACCCCTCCATCCAAATGCATGTAACACCCGCTCTTTGCACGATTTGGTGTAAACTGAAGACTCGAGTTCATACACAGGAAGTAGTCATGTCAATCCATCCCATCATGCAGAAACTGGCCGCGAAGCTTGAGCGGACCGATATCCCGAACTTCGCTCCCGGCGACACTGTCCGCGTTCAGGTCAAGATCCGCGAGGGTGAGAAGGAGCGCCTGCAGGCGTTCGAAGGAATGGTCATCGCTTGCCGCAAGGGACCGCAGGGCACATTTACCGTTCGCAAGATGAGCTTCGGCCAGGGCGTCGAGCGCGTCTTCCCTTACAACTCCAAGGTTGTCGACAAGGTCGAGAAGGTTCGCTCTTACGAAGTTCGCCGTTCGAAGCTCTTCTACCTGCGCGGTCTGCGCGGTAAGGCAGCTCGTCTGCGCGAAGTCGAACGCGCCAGCTAGTTCATTTCATCCATCATTTCCACAAAGCCACGGCCTTCAGGCCGTGGCTTTCTTCTGCGCTCAAAGTTATAAACTTCTCGCAGAAGTTTTTTATGGCAACAGCAGCGCGCGTACGCATTAAACGAACCGTCTCTGCAGCAACGGCCAAGCAGCAACTGCTTCGCCAGCTCATCTGCAGCGACGCGCCGGAACAGGCTCTTCGTTATCGCGGCTTCCGCGCCATCGCTGGTGTCGACGAAGTCGGACGCGGTGCGCTCTTCGGCCCTGTTGTCGCTGCAGCCGTCATCCTTCCCGAACGCATCGCAGGACTCGCCAAAGCAGGACTCAAAGACTCCAAGCAGCTTCTACGCAAAGACCGCGAACGGCTCGACCGCAGAATTCGCCGCGTAGCACTTGCCTTCTGCATCGCCGAGATCGACGCAGAAACCATCGACCGCATCAACATCTATCAGGCAACGCGACTCGCAATGCTCGAAGCCGTGCGAGGATTATCCATCACGCCCGATCATCTCCTGATCGACGCCATGCGCATCGATCATCCCTGCCATCAGACCAGGCTCATCTACGGCGATTCGCTGAGCCTGTCGATCGCAGCTGCATCTGTCATCGCCAAGGTGCATCGCGACGCTCTGATGCGCCAATTGGACGAGATCCATCCTGGTTACGGACTCGCCTCGCACAAAGGCTACGCAACGCCTGCGCACAGACGCGCGCTGCAGGAGCATGGCCCAACTGCACTGCACCGCAGAAGCTTCGCTCCAGTCAAAGCCTCCGATCGCAATGCAGCCATCGACGACCTCGTCTCCGGCGATCTCTTCGACCTCGACGAACTCAATCCCCAGCCAGCGGAGGACTCGGATTGCCCCTGCGACTGATGTGCGTGACCGCGCATCCTGATGACGAATGCTTTGCCTTCGGCGGCGCTCTGGCTCTCGCAGCCGAGCGCGGAATAGAAACGTACGTCGTCTGCATGACAGACGGACAGGCAGCCAGCAGCCGCGGAGATACCGCTTCAGGCGCAGAGCTGGGAGCGATGCGACGTGCCGAGTTTGCAGCCTCCTGCAAAGTGCTTGGCGTCACCAGATATGAACTGCTGAACCATCACGATGCACAATTGATTCACGTGCCGTTTCCTGAACCAGCCGCACAACTGGTCGAACGGATACGCACCTTTCGCCCAAACGTTGTCGTCACCTTCGGCGGCGACGGCGGAGCCAACTCACACTCCGACCACATGATGGTCTCCTTCTGGACAACCGCAGCCTTCCACTGGTCGGCCCAACCAAAGCGCTTTCCCGAAATAAGCCCAGCCTTCCAGCCCGACAGACTGTTCTACCAGACAACCAGATTCTTCATCCCCGACCGTCAGCCGCCGCACCCGATGCCATGGACCGTCACCCTGGACATTCGCTCGGTGCAAAAGCGCAAAAGCGAAGCCTTCGAACAACACATCTCACAGACTCCGCTGATTGAGCGAACTCGAGGCTATTTCGCCAAACACGGCGCTGAGGAATACTACGCGCTGGTGGCCACGAACGATGCTCAACCTGCGCATCTCGGTACCGACCTGTTTGAAGGACTCCTCTAGCCTCAGACTTCAGCACAATCCTAGTAAACTTCAGAATATGGACCTGCGATCCATCGAAGCGGCAACGGAACCAATTGCACTCTTCCACTCATGGTTGAACGAAGCGACTGCAAGCGAGCCTAACGATCCAAACGCCGCCGCACTCGCCACGGCCAACTGGGACGGAACACCCAGCGTGCGCATGGTTCTGGTCAAGGAAGTCGACAGGCGCGGCTTCTGCTTCTTCACCAATGCTGAAAGCAGAAAGGGTCGCGAACTTGCAGCTAATCCACGCGCTGCACTTTGTTTCCACTGGAAGACCCTTGAGCGCCAGGTCCGCGTTGAAGGACCCGTGCTTGAGCTGCCACCCGAAGATGCCAATGCTTACTTCCACACACGCTCGCGAGGCAGCCAGCTAGGCGCTTCCGTCTCACGCCAAAGCCGCCGCCTGGAGAACCGCGACATCCTGGAAAGGCTAGTCGCCGAGTACGAAATGCAATTCCCCAACGAAGTCCCCCGCCCTGCATGGTGGAAGGGTTATGCCATTCAGCCCAGGCGCATCGAGTTCTGGATTGCCGGGGAAAACCGGCTGCATCACCGCTTCCTGTTCACGCTTCAGGAAGACGGCTGGCATAAAGAGCTTCTTTTTCCTTGAGCCAGCAGCATGTTGAAATTGATATAGTTCGCAGTGCAGCGAAAATGCTACCAGGAGATACGAGAGATGGCAGTGGATATGTTTGGGCGTCGGGATTTTTTGCGCGCAGTAGGTTCAGCCGGTCTGATGGCAGGTGTTCCAGCGCTTGCGGAGATGCATGCGATCGACCCTGCGCGTGTTGTGCATGAGATTGCCGCGCCCGGCCAGGATGCCGACGCCAAGCCAAAGTACTCCATCAAGTTCGCCGTCTGCGGCATGAGCCACGACCATATCTACGGCATGGTCGGTGCGATTCAGCGCGGAGGCGGCACACTCGTCTCTGCTTATGGAGCCGAGCCGGACAAGCTGGCAGCGTTCAAAAAACGATTTCCTGACGTAAAGATCGTTTCTTCTGAGGACGAGATTCTCAACGATTCTTCCATCCAGCTAGTGCTCAGCTCAACGATTCCCGATCAGCGTGCGCCTCTTGGTGTTCGCGTGATGAAGAAAGGCAAGGATTACCTGAGCGATAAGCCGGGTGCAACGTCGCTGGCTCAGATCGATGAAATCCGCAAAACAATCGCCGAGACAAAGCGTATCTACGGAATCCTCTACAGCGAACGCTTCGAGGTGAAAGCAGCGGTGAAGGCCGGCGATCTTATAAAGGAAGGAGCCATCGGCCGCGTCATCCAGACCATCAACATCGCTCCGCACCAGATCGTGCAGAAGGGCGCCGATCCATATGCTGGTGGAGCTGGAGGAAGACCGGATTGGTTCTGGGATGCGGCGCGATATGGCGGCATCCTGAACGATATCGGCTCCCATCAGGTTGATCAGTTCCTTTATTACACCGGCTCGACAGAGGCAGAGGTTGTTGCCTCGCAGGTTGCCAATGTGAACCATCCGCAGAAGCCCAAGTTTCAAGACTTCGGGGACATGATGTTGCGCGGCAATAAAGGTTTCGGCTACGTACGTCTCGACTGGTTCACGCCCGATGCGCTCGGCACATGGGGAGACGGCAGATTATTTATCCTCGGCACCGAAGGCTACATTGAGGTACGCAAATACATTGATGTCACACGGTCGAAGTCCGGCAACAATCTCTACGTCGTCAATAAGGAATCGGCCCGGTACATTGACTGCAATAACCTGTCGCTACCCTTTGGACCGCAGTTTGTCTCCGACATCGTAAACCGCACCCATACAGCACAGGACCAGACACAGTGCCTGCTCGCAGCAGAGCTGGTTGTGCGCGCGCAAGTGAAGGCACAGCACGTTACACTAAAAGGATAGAGCTAAGAACAAGGCCTTCGATGTTGATCGAAGGCCTTGTTCTTAGCGTAGTTGAAACTCCGGGCTTCCCATTACCAGCGCGGTCAGCAGATTGAGCGTCTCCGACGAGGAGGTCGTTGGAGTTACAAGCTGATCGATCTGCTTGTGGATGAGCTGATTCGTCTGCTGGGAGACCTCTCCGCCGATCAGCGAGTTTTCCAGCACGCCTAACGCAACGTCCTGCCCACTCGCGCTTACCGGTTCGTTCGTGCTGAGAAGCGTCTCGGCGTAATGTGGCCGAGGCGTAGATGTCGCTGCATGATCGGCGACGTTGGACTGGCTCATGAGCCCCAGAGCAAGCACATGGGCCGAATCAAACTTCTGATTCGCCAGCTTGTTTTCCGTCAACGAATACGCAAAGTTCAGTCGATCCACAAGCGCGGACGAATTCATCCACTGATCGGCAGTAATGTAGTAGCCCGTCGGAGGAAGCGCAAAGTAGAGCGGCATCCCCATCGTCCTCAGCGTCTGAACAAGTGCGCCTGGATTGGCCGGATCGGTTGCTGTTGTGCGAAAGGCCGAAGCAATGAACTCCATGGGCGTCTTAACCTTATTGCGAAAATACTTCCGCGAGTTGAATTCTGGCGACTGTACCAGCGTGCGAAGCACGGCTTTGATGTCACCATCGCTCGAGAGGAACGTCGCAGCCATGCGATCGACCAGCGCAGGCGGAGGATCGTCCGCAACAAAACGTTGTGCAAGCTTGTAGCTAATAAAGTGTGCTGTCTTTGGGCTGGCCGCGAGAATGGTCAGCGCCTGCACGCCTTCGCTCATTCCCGGTTGCATATTAGGCATGGATGCTGCGGTGATCGTGTGCCCAAACCATTGCTTCGGGCCGGGCTCATGCCGTTTGGGATCGAACATAAAAGGACCGCCCTGATTGGGTCGATCGACAGTCCAACCAGTCAGAACCGCGGAGAGCGCCGTAACGTCAGCCTGAGAATAGCCGCCATTGACGCCGACCGTGTGCAGTTCCATCACCTCCCTACCGTAGTTTTCATTCAAACCACGATTGCCTTTCTTTGAGTTCGGGTTGGCAGGATTAACACCGTTAGCGAGAGAGTCGGGGCCGATGGAAAGCCAGTTGTCGAGATAGACCATCATCGCCGGCGAAGTTGCCGTGGCCAGAAGCAGATCCCGGAACTTACCGAGAGCATGCTTGCGGATGATGTCTCGCTCGTAGCTCGTCGTGTACCACTGGTCCGAGTCCTTTCCGATGAAGACGTTGAAGTGATTGAACCAGAAGTCCGTCATCACCTCCTGAAGCTGACGCTCCGAAAGAATCGCGCGCAAAATCTTGGCCTGCGAGAGCTCGCTGCCAATCTGATAGGAAGCTCCAACATTTGAACCCATCGCATTGAAGAGTTCGCGCTCGCGTGGAGAGAACTCGGAGAGCAGAAGGTTTCGCTGATCTCCAGCAACATAGCTGGTGAAGGCGATGCGCTCCGGCACGGGGAGCTTGATGAGTGCAGCCATTCGTTGATTGCGAGGCAGCGCGAAGAGATCACCAGCAATGCGGGCAGCCGTTGCCTGGTCCTGTTTCTTCTGCTCTGCCAGTTCGGCATCAGAAGGTTGCGGGAAGGCCGGCTTACCGTCAGGGTTGATCTTCTTGTTATCGAGATCTTTGTTCAGCTTATAGACCTGTACCTCGTACAACGCTGCGAGATTGGGGTCGGCCGGGTAAGGACGTTTCCCGTCGGCAACGGCCTGAATCGTCCCTCGATCGGGAAAGATAAGCAGAGCCTGATCGGGAGACATGTTGAGAGTTGGGAAGTCACCGAGCCGCTTGCCGAGAGCATCATCATTGATCGAGGCTGGGTTAAGCTGCTGCTCGAACCATTTGTCCGCTCCGAGTGCAAGTACCTGCTCCACTTCACCGGGACGCGGGCCAAAGGTAAAGCGATTGAGCAGCTGCACGGTACGCTCATGTACCGAGAGCGGTGCCAACGGCGCCTCTTTGGCCGCAGGCTTTGGCTTTGCCTGTTTCGCATGGGCGGTAGCAGGCGTTTTTTGAGCCGGCTTCATTGCCGTATCGTTACTTTGTGAAAAGAGAGGCGTTAGTGGAGCAGCCAGAAGGGCAAGCAGGACCAGACGCATAAAAGTACCTCTTGCTGGTTAGACATGGATGATGCAGCAGAAGTTGTGGTGAATAAAGTACCTTACTCAAGAATCTGGAGTTGTCATTTCTCTATGACAGCTTTACTCTTACACACCGAGACGATCTTCTATGTTGCTCATCCACCTCATCATGGTCTTCGTATTCTTTGCGGCGCTGTTGATCGTAGCTTTCTGGGGAATTCGTTCCTTGTGGAGAACACTCAGTCGCAGAAAATAGCAGCTCAATTCCTAACGGTTTGAGCAACTGTTCGTTGCTGAGTAAACCGTTTATGAATGGAATAGATCAGGCGAGCAAGCAGAAGCACCGTCAGCCCCGCAGTCACCTTCCACGGAGACAGCACCCCGGACTTCACCAGCCACCAGTAATGAATCACAGCGGCAACTCCGGCCAGATAAACAAGACGGTGCAGACGCTGCCAGTTCTTACCTCCCATCGCTCTCATGATTGCAGCAGGCGACGTGGCCGCGAGTGCCAAAAGGATAAGCCACGCCAGAAAGCCCACCTGAATAAAGCGGCGTTTCAGTACATCGTCCCAAATAGCAGGCCAGACCTGCTTCCACTGGTCGATGATGATATGTGGATGCCCTGAGCGAACTCCAGCCAGGACTGTTGGAAGATCGTAGCCGGAAAACAGAAAGATATACGTAGCCAAGTGAAGCGTTGCATAGAAGAAGGCATACAAGCCGATCATCCTGCGGAAGCGGATGAGCCATGCGATCTGCGGCGAAAGCCTTCGCAGCGGCGTAACCGCAAGCGAGGCCAGAAGCATCCAGATAGCCCAGTCGCCCGTAAAGTGCGTGATGGAGTTAATGGGATCGGGCTCCGACGCAAGCTTCCCCGAGGTGTAGTCATGCAGCAACCCCACGCATGGTGCGAGGCAGAGAAGATGCACCAGCGTCTTTAGAAGAATGATCGTTCGTTTTGACATCTGCGGTCGAGTGAGTACAACTCAATAATTGCGCTTGAGGTCCATCCCATTGTAGAGACTGGCTACCTGATCCGCGTATCCATTGAACATCTGGGTCGGAATGTAATGCGGAAATGCAGAGCTATCGATGCGTCTCTCGCGCGCCTGGCTCCAGCGCGGATGATCGACCTTGGGGTTGACGTTGGAGTAGAAGCCGTACTCCGACGAGTTCTGATCATTCCAGGTTGTATGCGGCTGCTTGTCAGTGAAATGGAAGCGCACGATGGACTTCGCGCTCTTGAAGCCATACTTCCAGGGGAGAACGATGCGGATCGGAGCGCCGTTTTGATTAGGCAACACCTGTCCATAGCAACCGAAGGTCAGTAATGCCAGTGGGTTCATCGCCTCATCCAGTCGGAGTCCTTCGCTGTACGGCCAGTTATAGCCGAAAGGAAGATCAGGCATCTGCTTGCGATCCGCCAGCGAGAGAAACTGCACATACTTCGCACTGGGTAGCGGTTGGCAAAGATTGATGAACTCCGAGAGCGAGTAGCCGTCCCACGGAATCACCATCGACCACGCTTCCACGCAGCGATGCCGATACACGCGGCTCTCAACCGGGCGGTATTTAAGAATGGTATCGATATCAAGGGTGAGGGGCTTCTTCACCATGCCGGTGACCTGCACGGTCCACGGTCGCGTCTTCAGGGTATGCGCATGCTTCGCCGGATCATCCTTATCCGTGCCGAACTCGTAGAAATTGTTGTACGCAGTCGCCTTGGCAAAGGGAGTCTGATTCTCCGATGTGGTGTATTTGCTGGGAGAAGCCGCCAGAGCCTGGGCATGAACTTCCGTCGATGGCGAAATTAACCCCGGAATTCTGCTGGCTGCGAAGGCTCCAATGCCCAGAGCAGCTCCTCCTGTCAGCAAAAGCCGGCGTTGCTGCTGGAAGCGCTCAAATACCGGCTGAGGCGTGATATCCGATGAGCGAAGCGGGGTATGTCCTTCTGAAGTACGCCGTCCCATTGAATGATTTCCTTTCGATCGAGGCACAAATCCCAGACTCTATTTGGATAGAGTACGCAGGTTAAAAGTAACTGGATTCGGGAGAATTTTAGACAGAGTTGCGTTGCGCAGGTCGATAGGTGCACACTGTTCCCCATGACCGGAGCCCGCGAAAAAGACCTGATTAATGCCGCCGACCTGTTGCTCGATGCTCGTAGAACGGGCAAGCCCATCAATGACTTACCAAAGGGTTTGCAGCCGACGACGCTCGATGAGGCCTATTTCATTCAAGACAGGATGTCGTGGGCCTATGAAGACATCGGCGGATGGAAGGTTGGTGCTCCCACCCCGGATGCAACGCCTTCGTTCGCACCGATGCCGAAGGCGTGGATATCATGCAGCGGATGCGAGATGCGCGGCCTCGTTCACCGGTATCGTGGCCTCGAGGCTGAGATCGCCTTTCTGATAGGCAAAGATCTCCCTCCACGCGAGACGCCGTACACGCGGGAAGAAGTAATTGCAGCGATCGCCAGCATGCATCCGGCGATCGAGATTCTGGAGACAGCCCTGGTCGATCCCACTCAGGCATCGAAGTTGACGAGCACCGCCGACATGGCGATGCATGGCGGATTCGTTTATGGCAACGCAGTACCCAACTGGCAGAACATCGACTTCACGAAGGAGTCGGTGACACTCACCGTCGATGGAGCCGTGCGTGTCGAAAGAACAGGCTCCAACACAGCCGGAGACCTGATGCGTCTGCTTCCCTGGCTTGCAAATGAAGGTGCAAGCCGAACGGAGGGCCTGCGGAAGGGCGATTGGATCACGACCGGAAGCTGGACCGGCAATACGCTGGCTGCGGCAGGATCGACCGCCGAGGCCCGGTTCTCGACCGCTGGTGTTGTGGCCTTACGGTTTGCCTGAAATTCTGCGGTAGCGACGTGGCTAACACTCTATAAGGTGGCATCCCGCACTTCGCCCCATATTTGTGGTGTTTCTCTTTAAAGCCACAAAATGTTGTATTGAATTTCCGGCATCGCGGCAGTAGGGTGAGGTATCAGATAGCAAACAGGCGGTTTCGCCTGAAATACCAATAACGGCACACATCGCCGTTCGCATGAGGCAGGCATGGCACGTCCTTACTGGTCTGGACAGATACAGATATCGCTGGTGTCGTTTGGCATAAAGCTCTTTGTCGCCACAGAGTCGAAGAGCGAGATACGTTTTCATCAGATCAGCCGCAGCACCGGCGAACGCGTAAGACACCAGAAGGTGCTTGCCTCCTCTCTCGAAGAAAATCCTGGCGAAGCTGCAAACCCCGTCGAGAAAGACGAGATCGTCAAAGGCTACGAGTATCGCAAGGGCGAATACGTCATCGTCGAGCCAAAGGAGCTGGAGCAGCTTCGCGTTCCCTCCAAGCATTCGATCTCCATCACACAGTTTGTCGGAATCGATGAGATTGGGCCGGAGTACATGGAAAAGCCCTACTTCATTGTCCCCGAAGATGACGTACAGGCTGAAGCATTTGCTGTCGTTCGTACTGCACTAAAAAAGACAAAAAAGATGGCGTTGGGAAAGATCGCCTTTGGTGGACGCGAGCATGTCTTCGCCATCACAGCAGCAGAGGACGACAACCTTGGCGGCATGATGGGCTACACGATGCGCTATCAGGAAGAGCTTCGCAACCCTGCCGAATACTTCAAGGACATCAAGAAGGTTCCTGTCAACGCCGACTCCCTTGAGCTGGCCATGGAGCTTATCAAGCGCAAGGCGGCGAAGTTCGAGCCAGATGCATTCAAGGATGAATACGAATCTGCGGTGCGAGAGCTGGTCGAAGCCAAGATCAAGCACCTGCCAATTCCGCAGGATGAGGTTGCTCCACGTCAGGGTAAAGTCGTCAACCTGATGGATGCTCTGCGTAAGAGTGTGGGCGAACCCGCTGAAGAGCCGGCTCCGAAGAAGCCGGCGAGCTCGGTGAAGAGCAAGGCGTCCGCGAAAGACGGAATCGCTCTCGTGAAGCCTGGCAAGTCCGCGGGAAAGCGTAAATCCGCATAAGCTCGTTCACAAATCCTGTAATGGGAGATGGCCGTGACGGCTTCGAAGAAGAGTGCGCCTCGTAAAACTGCAACGAAACGATCCGCTGCAAAGAAAGAGATCGAAGCGCCACCAACACAATCGGCAGCCGATGCCGTTGACGAGCAATTAGCGCGCTATCGCGCGATGCGCAACTTCAGTATCACCGATGAGCCCAGCGGCGAGCATGCCCCTCGCTTATCAAAATCACTTCCCTTCTGCGTGCAGAAACACGCCGCCTCTCACCTGCACTATGACTTCAGGCTCGGCTGGAACGGCGTCTTCAAAAGCTGGGCAATCGCAAAAGGCCCAAGCTACTTCACCGGCGACAAGCGCCTGGCCGTTCAGGTTGAAGATCACCCCATCGAATACGGCGGCTTCGAAGGCATCATTCCCAAAGGACAATACGGCGGCGGGACTGTCATGCTATGGGACCAGGGCACATGGGAACTCCAGGCCGCATACCCCGATGTAGACGCCGGATTGCGCGACGGCAGTCTGAAATTTATCCTGCACGGCACAAAGCTCAAAGGTAAATGGGCTCTCGTTCGTATGGGCGGTAAGTGGGCCAAAGAAAAGAAACCCAACTGGCTGCTGATCAAAGAACACGATGAGTACGAGCGGCCCCAGGATGCTCCGCCAATCACCGAAGAGGAGCCTGACAGTGTAGTCACAGGTCGCACAATGGACGAGATCGCACGGAACGAAGATCACGTCTGGAACTCGAAGGATACTCGTTCGCAAGAGCGGGCATGGTTTCGTAAAGAGCCAGCATCAAGCCTCAGCCCCGAACAGAAAAAACAATCGAATGCAACAATGCAGCACCTCCTAAAGAATCTTCCGAAGGAAAAACAACCCGTTTTTGTGCCCCCCGAACTCGCAACCATGGCGGACGTCCCGCCATCTGGCGATGGATGGCTGCATGAGTTGAAGCTCGACGGCTATCGAATACAGGCCCGTAAAGATGGAACCCGCGTACAGATGCTGACACGTACCGGCCTGGATTGGACTGCAAGAATGCGGTCTGCCGCCGACGAAATTGCAAAGCTCTCCGTCAACCAGGTAACGCTCGACGGAGAACTGGCTGTCGTCGCTCCCAACGGCACAACAAGCTTTGCCGATCTCCAGGCTTCGTTGCAGGAAGGAGCCAAACATACCCTCACGTATTTCGCCTTTGATCTGCTTCATCTGGATGGAAGAGATACTCGCGAACTCCCGCTGAAAGAGCGGAAAGGTATGCTGAAACAGTTACTCAGCCAAGCCGATGCAGACCGGCTCCGTTTAAGCGAGCACATCGAAACCGGCGGAGAAAAATTACTGCGCGAGGCATGCAAGCTACAGGCTGAGGGCATCGTCTCCAAGCGCGCCTCTGCAAAATACCTTTCCGGCCGAGGCAGTGACTGGATCAAGACAAAGTGCCTGCACGAACAAGAGTTCGTTGTCGGAGGTTACACACTCCCAACAAACGGGATCTATGGAGTTGGCGCACTGTTGCTCGGATACTTTCGAGACGACAAGCTTATCTATGCTGGTCGCACAGGCACCGGCTTTACGCAAAAGACGCACAAGTTACTTCGTGAGGCTCTGGAAAAGATCGAACGAAAAACACCCGCATTCGAATCTGTCCCGCAGGATGCAAAGAAGGGTGCACGATGGGTCACCCCGGAGATGGTGGTTCAGGTACGTTTCGCCGCGTGGAGTGCAGATAATCTGATTCGTCAGTCTGCCTATCTAGGCATACGCGAAGATAAGGCTGCTAAAGAAGTCGTTCGTGAAGAGCCATCTGCCTCGATGGGTCCGCGACGATCACGCCAGCATATCCATCCCATAAGCAAAGGCGACGATCCACCCAGCACATCGAATGCAATGCATGCCCCCGTACGTCTGACGCATCCTGCAAAAGTTCTGGATGAGAGCTCCGGCATGACCAAGCAGATGCTAGCCGACTACTACTGGAACATCGCCGAGTGGCTGCTTCCTTACATCACCGGCCGTCCAGTGAGTTTGGTGCGATGCCCGGACGGAATCGGCCATCCATCCTTCTTCCAAAAGCATGTCAATGCGACGCTTCCTAAAAACATCGGCAGCGTCAATGTGCCAAACAAAAAGACAGGCGCGATTGAAGCCTATATCACCGTCGGCTCTCGTGAAATGCTTGCCAGTCTCGCACAGCTTGGCGTGCTCGAATTACATCCCTGGGGATCGAAAAACGACAACCTCGAACATCCTGATCGGTTGATCTTCGACCTCGATCCCGATGAAACACTAAGCTGGCCCGAGATAAAAAAGGCCGCCGAAGAAGTACGCAAACGACTAAAGCGCATTGGCATAGAAAGCTTCGTGAAGACCACAGGCGGAAAAGGTCTTCACGTAGTAAGCCCCATCGAACCAACACATACCTGGGCGGAGTTAAAAGACTTCGCACGCCGCTTCGTCGTCGAAATGGAGAAAGAAAACCCTAGCCGGTATCTGACCAAGATGACGAAAGCGGCTCGCAGCGGAAAGATCTTTCTCGACTACCTCCGCAACGAAAGAGAAGCTACATCCGTTGCAGCCTACTCGCCACGCGCCAGACCGGGCGCTCCAGTCTCCATGCCGCTTAGCTGGCATGAGCTCAGCGAATCAGAGGAACGGCCCGCGTTCCTCATCATTGATTTTCCGGCGTGGAAAAATCGGCTCCAGGACAATCCCTGGGCAGAATTAGCGAACGTTCATCAGCGCCTAAAGATTTAGAGATATCTTCTCTGTTGCAAGATTCATAACCAGACACTTCGCCGCACCACCAGCCTTAATAAATTCAGACAGATCAATTTGAACGACCCGAAAGCCTGCTGACTCCAATCGTCCCGTCAATTCCCTGCTGACACAATTCAGAACAACCGTCCCATCTACATGAATCGCATTGCAGGCAAACCGGATGGCATCTTCTTCGCTCACAAGAATTCGCTTTTCCAGCGGATAATATTCCTCAATTTTCTCTAATGAAGCGGCATCAAACGCATCCGGATAATACATTACATAACCATCATCCAACGGCGCGAAGCAGGTATCCAGGTGGTAGAAGCGCGGGTCCGTCAGGTGAAGAGAAATCACTTCGACACGCAGTGCCCTTGCTAAAAAACGGTGACTCTCACGCGCCGTCCGTCTTCCATATCCCACCCAAAGACGGCTGCCATCTATAGAGAAGAGCGCATCTCCTTCGCCTTCAAACGGAACATCAGTCGGAAGCTCAACAACGGTATAGCCCGCTTCCTGAAACCACTGCCTGAAACACTGCTCCTCGCTCTGACGCTCCTGATGGTAAAAGCGGCTCAAAACAACAGTGCCGGACCGCTCCAGTCCAGCATTTGCAGTAAAGACCATATCCGGCAAGCCCGACTGCGGTGCAATCAACTCCACATCGATCAGCCGCGTGAGAGCGCGATAGAGATTACGCCATTGAAGCTCCGCTCGCTCGCGAGAAGAGCGATGCAGATTCCCCTCCATCCATGGATTAATGACATAGTTCACGTCATAGAAATGCGGCGGGCACATGAGATACCGTGCCCGCCGCGCAAGTTGAATAGGAGGAATATCAGTAAGCTCAATGGGCTGGGTGCTCATGCAGATCTCCAGCCCAAGAATGACGCGCCACAAATCACCGCGTCAATACGAATGATTATGCGCGTCCTCACGCATAATCATTCATGCTTTACTGGTTGACTGCAACTTCCTGAGACTCCATCGAAGTCGCATCATCATCGCAGCCATCAGGACGCGGTCTTGGCCTCGAGCTCAACTTAATCAGGATGCCCTTGACCACAACGTAGAGGACTGGAATGAAGAAAAGGTTTAGCACTGTAGACAGAATCATGCCGCCCACAATCGCTGTACCTACTGAATGACGGCCCAGCGCACCGGCACCCGATGCAAAGTAAAGCGGAAGCACGCCAAGGATGAACGCGATGGAAGTCATCAGAATCGGCCTGAGACGAAGCTCAGCCGCAATGATTGCCGCATCCAGCACGCTCTTACCATGCTCAATCTGCTGTTCTGCAAATTCGACGATAAGAATCGAGTTCTTCGCAGACAAACCAATCAGCATGACCAGACCGATCTGCACATACACGTCGTCCACAAGACCACGCGCAGAGACAAGCCCCAGAGCTCCTAAAACTGCCATAGGAACGGCAAGCAGAATGATGAATGGCAGCACGAAGCTTTCGTACTGAGCCGAGAGTGTGAGATAAACGACCAGCAAGCCAAGGCCAAAGATAACAACCGCCTTACCTGCAGATTCAATCTCTTCAAGAGCAAGACCCGTCCAGGAATACATCATTCCCTGAATCTTGTTCTTTTCGAATAACTCCTGCATCTTTTGCAGTCCCTGTCCCGAGCTAAGGCCAGGAGCCGCGCCACCGTCAATTTCAGCAGAGCGGAAGATGTTGTAGTGATAGATCACCTGCGGGCCGGAAGTCTCTTTGATCGAGACCAGGTTGTCCAGCGGAACAAGTTTGCCTGCATCCGAACGAACATAGAACTGCCGCAGGTCTCGCGAGTTTTTACGGAAGTTCTGATCTGCCTGCACGTATACGCGATACGAACGGTTGTTGAAATCGAAATCGTTGACATAGCTCGATCCCATATATGTTCCCAACGCTGCCGTAATCTGCGCAAATGGAACGCCCATCGACTTTGCCTTCTCTCTATCGATCGAGACAAAGAGCTGAGGATCATTCGATGTGTAAGGCGTATACAAACCGACAAGCCCCGAATTCGGATCACGGCTCTGCGCTACCATCGCATGTGCAATACGATCGATATCGCCGAAAGTATTACGTCCCTGGTCCTGCAACATGAATTGGAAACCACCGACCGAACCGATACCTTGAATAGCCGGCGGCTCGAATGCAGCTACGATGCCGCCGGGCACCTGAAATAGCTTCGGAGCCAGTTCCGCAACAATATCCTTCGCAGTATGCCCCGGCCCTTTCTTGCTGCGCTCTTCAATCGGCTTGAGAGGAGCAAAGATAACGCCTGAGTTCGGCGAGCTTCCACCAGCAAGCGAAAAGCCCATAACGGAGAAGGTGCCAAACACATCATCGTTCTGGCGGATAAGTTCAGCCGCACGATCCGCAACCTCTGAGGTGTAAGCCAGCGATGCACCTGGAGGCGTCTGGACGATATTGATGAAGTAGTTCTGATCTTCTGAAGGCACAAATGCCGTCGGTACATGAACATACATGTACGCCGTCGCCGCCAGGCCGCCTACGAACAACAGGAGCATGACAAACCGCATTCTGACGACATGCGTCACCGCGTAGGCATATCCCTTAATGACCTTTTGCAATCCCTTCTCAAAAAGTCCAAGGAATCCGCCATGTTCCCTCTCAGGCCGCAACAGAATTGCCGCAAGAGCAGGAGACAGCGTAAGTGCATTGAAGGCAGAAATCGCAATGGAAAACGCAATCGTCAGCGAGAACTGCTTATACAGAATGCCGGTCGTTCCCGGGAAGAAGCTAACCGGGATAAACACTGAGATCAGCACCAGTGAGGTTGCGATAACAGCGCTCGTCACCTCAGCCATGGCTCGGGAGGTAGCTCTGTGACTGTCGCAATGTTCTTCGGCAATATGACGCTGTACGTTTTCAATAACCACGATGGCATCGTCGACTACCAGCCCAGTCGCTAGCGTGATGCCGAACATCGTCAGTGAATTGATCGAGAAGCCGAACAGCTTGATAAAGGCAAACGTTCCAATCAGAGAGACCGGAATCGTTACCGCGGGAATGATGGTCGCGCGCCAATCCTGCAGGAAGAGGAAGATGACGATAATAACAATAGCGATCGCTTCAAAGATGGTATGGACAACTTCGTTGATCGAGTCGCCGACGACCGTAGTGGTGTCAAACGCAACGATATACTCCAGTCCCGGAGGAAAAGACTTGGCCAGATCTGCAAGTACCGCCTTGCACTCTCTGTCGACTTCAAGTGCATTCGCGTTTGAAAGCTGCTGCACACCAATACCAACAGCTTCGCGGCCAGAAAACCTGAGGTCTGTATCGTAGTTTTCTGCCCCGATCTCGGCATGCCCGACATCCTTCAACAGAACAAGGCCACCGTTGGCGGTCGAGTTCTTTAGAACGATGTTTTCAAATTCTTTCGGATCAGAGAGACGGCCTACGACACGAACAGCCATCTGAAAAGCCTGCTTGCTATCGGCAGGCGGACGCCCAAGCTGACCAGCTGCGACTTCTACGTTCTGCTCCGATAGAGCGTTGGTGACATCCAGCGCCGTTAAGCCACGAGCAGCAAGCCGCGCCGGATCCAGCCATACACGCATGGCATATTTACGTTCGCCAAAGATGATGACGTCACCGACGCCGGGAACGCGCTTCAGCGCATCCTTCACATAAACGTCAAGATAGTTGGAGACGAAATCCGAAGAATAACGGCCATCCTTTGAGTACACGCCGGCAGCGAACACGAAGTTGCTGTTGGCCTTCGTAATCGTAATACCGGTCGCGTTTACGGTAGCTGGCAAACGGCCTTGCGCCGATGCCACACGATTCTGAACGTCGACCGCAGCAATCGAAAGGTCATAACCCGTGCGGAAGGTAATCGTGATCTGCGAAGTACCGTCGTTCGAGCTTGTCGAACTCATGTAACGCATGCCTTCGACGCCGTTGATCGAAGTCTCAAGCGGGATCGTTACGGCAGACTCTACAATCTGCGAATTGGCGCCGATGTAGTTGCTGGTAACAACTACCTGCGGCGGTGCCAGCTGGGGATACAACGAGATCGGCAGCGTTGGGATAACCACCGCACCCGCAAGAATAATCAGCAGGGCGCAGACGGTGGCAAAGATAGGACGTCGGATAAAAAAGTCAACCAAGATAACCTCTCGCCAATCTGTTGACTGGCCCTTGCAATGTTCTTCGCGGCGCTAGATCAAGCAGCACTCTGCGGTGGAAATCATCGTCTATGCTTTATGCGATTGGTTGAACTGGAACGCCTTCCTGAAGGAACTGAATCCCCGAAAGGATGACCTTGTCACCAGGATTCAAACCTTGCAGAACCGGATAGGTATTCCCCAACGTCTCGCCAAGTGACACAGGAACCTGGTGCGCAGAATATTTGCCGTCCTTTTCAGCAGCCACAAAAACGAACGCCTGACCGCCCACTCGTGTCACGGCAAGCACCGGAACCACAGGGGACGGATTCGTATTCCACGTCACACGAGCCTTGACCAGCTGTTCTGTACGCAGCTTCGTGCCACGTGGGATCGGGGCCTTGGCAAGGATGCTCTGCAGACCGTTGTCTACCTGGGGCGAAAGGAAGTTGATGGTCGACTTCGTAACGACGTTCCCATCGCTGTCCAGAATATCGACGGCAAGACCGGTACGAATCTGCGCAGCGCGCTCTGTTGGGACGTAGATGTAGGCTTCCAGATCGACATTCTCATCCACCGTAGTCAGCAACGTCGTCGGCGAAACATAATCGCCCACATGGACCGGGATGTCTCCCACAATTCCTGTAAACGGAGCGCGAATCTGGTAGTACGCCAGCTGCTGCTTCTGCGTATCCGTCAGAGCCGCATTCGCCTCATAATCTGCCTTTGAATTTTCATAGGCCTGGATGGCTTGATCGTAAGCATCCCGTGAGACGACACCGGCCTCGTACAACTTGCGTTGCCGCTCAACCTGAATCTTGTTGTAGTCGTAGAGCGCCTTTTTCTGCGCCTGAGTTCCCTGCTGTGATTGCACCGTCGCAGCCTGCTTCAGCGGATCGATCTGCATCATCACCTGGCCGGCTTTTACCATGTCTCCCGACTTGACCAAAATGCGCGTAAGGTTGCCATCCACCTGTGGCTGCATCGTTGCAGAGCGGCGGCCCTTAATCGTCGATACGTACGTATCCGTAGTGGCTACCGGAGAAAACGTGATCGACGCAACCTTAACCGGCATCGCCTGCGGCGGGGCAGCAGCAGGAGCCTGACGGCTGCAGCCGGAAAGAGCCAGACCAGCAACGCCTATAGAGGCAAGCAGAACGTAATTTTTCAACTTCATCTCGGGCAAGGTACATCTCCTTCGAACTGGCAAATATGCCTGTCTATAGCGTGTCGGCCAATGCACAAAGCCCAGCAATCTGATCTATGCAGAAATCGACTTTTTTGCCAGGCTTTGGATTTCCCCTTTAGATGCTATCCAAATCTCGAACGATGCGGAAAAGGTTAACTTTGCTCCGGCTCCACACTACGAAAAACAAAGGGATTGAAGTTTTCATGACGGTCAAAGGCATCGGCATGTTCGGCTCTCTTCAGCCACCCGATGACCAGATACGTTATTGGAGTCGCCAGGACCTCGTAGCCCACCTTCAAAAAATAGCCGGTCAAAATCATGTTTCCCAGCGTTGAAAGCGGAACCGTCCCTACAAAGGTCAGGAAAACGACGAGTGTCGTGTCGATAGCCTGTCCCACGATAGTCGAACCAATCGTCCGCGTCCAAAGTTTGCTCCCGTTTGTCAGCAACTTGAGACGCGCCATCGTATAGGAGTTCGCGAACTCTCCAGCCCAGAACGCCAAAAGGCTCGCCGCAAGGATGCGCGGAATGAAGCTGAAAACTGCCGAAAACGCCTGCTGGTTATGCCATCCCGGGGCAGGCGGCAGGGCAATTGTAGCCGCACCCATCACATAGAGAAGCACCGTGCCAAAGAAGCCCAACCAGATCGCGCGACGCGACGCCGAAAACCCATAGACCTCCGTAAAGACATCAGCAAAGATATAGGTGATCGGAAATAACAGAATCGCCCCACTCACGGCGAAAGGACCAATCTGACAAACCTTCTGCGCCACAAGATTGGAGACAAGCAGGATGACGACAAACGCAGTCGTCAAAGCATCAAGATACTTGTACCGCACAGCAGCAACTGGCATGTTTACATCATAGGGCGTATAGACCCGCCGAATCAGAATGCAGAAGAAGTGGTTTGGCGTCCCCGACGGGATTCGAACCCGTGTTATCGCCGTGAAAGGGCGGTGTCCTGGGCCGGGCTAGACGACGGGGACGTAACGCTCACATGGGTGAAGCAATAACCTAACGCTACCAACATCGATTTGTGGTGTCAAAAACACGCTTCCTTGCAGTATCTAAGGTACTTCCTTCAATTTTCGCGCTTCTTGCGGATGTTATCCTTGAAGTACAAATCCTCCCTTCGGGTGTTCTATGAAATTTGGCGTCCTTGTCTTCCCAGGCTCGAACTGCGACCACGATACCTACAACGTCGTCGAGAACCTCGTCGGGCAGCCCGTCACCTTCCTCTGGCATGCCTCCTCCGACCTCGAAGGCTGCGACGCCATCCTTGTCCCCGGCGGCTTTGCCTACGGCGACTACCTCCGCACCGGAGCCATCGCCAAGTTCGCCCCCATCATGCAGTCCGTCACAAAGTTCGCCAACAACGGCGGACTCGTTCTGGGAATCTGCAACGGCTTCCAGATTCTCTGCGAGTCCGGTCTACTCCCCGGCGCACTCATGCGCAATGCAGGACAGAACTATATCTGCAAGCAGGTCCACCTCCGCACTGAGACGATCGATTCGCCCTTCACGCACAGCCTCGCCAAAGGCCGCGTCCTCCAGATGCCCATTGGCCACATGGAAGGCAACTACTTCTGTGACGTCGACACCCTTGCCCGGCTCAACGCACAGGATCGCATCGCCTTTCGCTACGCCACCACCTCAGGCGAGGTCACAAAGCAGGCCAACCCCAACGGCTCGCTCGAGAACATCGCCGGCATCCTCAGCGAAGGCCGCAACGTTCTCGGCATGATGCCGCACCCGGATCGCTCCAGCGAAACGCTGCTCGGCTCCGCCGACGGTCTCCTCCTCTTCAAAGCCATGGCCGAGTCATTAGCTACGGCAGCGAAGTAATCCGAATAGTGTCATCTTGAGCGAGCGCAACAAATAAGGATCTGCGCTTTCATCTCTCTTCCTACACCAGGTGGTAGCCTGAACAGCGATGATTGACATCCATCATCACCTTCTCTGGAACCAGGACGACGGCGCAACCAGCCTCGATCTCTCGCTTGAGATGGCACGTCTCGCCGCAGCCGACGGCATCACCCACGTCGCCTGCACCCCGCACGCCAACGGACACTGGAACTACGTTCCCGAGATCATCGACGAAAAGATCGCGCAGCTCCAGCGCCTCATTACAACCGAAGGCATCCAGCTCAAACTCGGCCGCGGCTGCGATTTCCACATGTCGTACGACAACATCCAGCACGCACATGAGGACCCCACCCGTTTTAGCATCAACCGCGGTAGCTACCTCCTGATCGAAATTCCCGACTTCACCGTTCCCCGCACTCTCGGCGAAACCTTCTACCAGATGCAGCTCGACGGCCTCATCCCCATCCTCACCCATCCCGAGCGCAACCCCACGCTCCAGAACGAGCCCGATCGCATCGTCGAGTGGCTCCGCGCCGGCGTCCTCGTCCAGGTCACTGCTGGCTCCGTCACCGGACACATGGGGCGCAAGGCCGAAAAGATGGCCCACGATCTCCTCTCCAAACGCTGGGTCCACTTCCTCGCCACCGACGCCCACAACGTCAGCTCGCGCCCACCCAAATTGCGTGACGCCCATAACCTCGTCGCGCAAAAATACACTCCCGAATACGCGCATCTGCTCTGCGTCTCCAACCCGCTCGCCGCCTTCAACAACACGCCGCTCGGTCCGCAACCGGAACCCATCGACCTCTACGAAGACGAAGAGCCCGGTAGAAGCTGGTGGCAACGCCTCCTCCGCCGCTAATCCCACTGTTCGTAACTTACTGCCTTATAAGAAGGATCATTCCGAGCGAGCCCGGGCAAGCGAAGCGCGTCGAAGGGGATCCGAGGAACCCCCGTATTTCTTTGCAGGATGCGAACCAGAGCAAAGTCATCTCTGCAGAAGTTATCCTTCCCTTGTGCATCCTGCGCTCTCCATCGCACTGCTCCCGACAGACGCCAGCGCACATGGGCGTGCGCTCGACCAGCACCTCCTCCTCAACCTCTGGATCATCGCTGCTCTCGCTACGCTCGCGCACCTTATCCTCCTCATCGGACTCTTCGCCAAACGAAACGCCACCCCGCGCCATCTCTGGGCCATCGAATACCTCCCACTCGCGCTCCTCGCCACACTTTTCGCCACACTAGGCATCCGCGCCGAACGCCTCTGGGCCGCCACACGCTACACCGGAGCTTCTCACGAAGCCATGCAGGTCGAAGCCACAGGACTCCAGTTCGCCTGGTACTTCCGCTATCCCGGCCCCGACGCCACCTTCGGCATCACGCGACCCCAGCTCGCCGACGCCTCCACCGGCAACCCCGTCGGCATCGACCCCACCGACCCGCACTCGACCGACGACATCGTCGCCTCCGAGCTCGTCTTACCAGTCAACCGAGAGGTGGACCTCGCCCTTCGCGCGCAGGACGTCATCCACGGTTTCGCCGTCCCAGAACTACGTCTCAAACAAAACGCCATCCCCGGCGAAACCATCCACATCCACTTCACCCCCACCGCTCCCGGAACCTACGCCATTCTCTGCACCCAACTCTGCGGCCTCGGCCACTACCGCATGAGCGCCAACCTCCGCGTCCTGCCGCCCGAAGACTTTCAGGCCTGGCTCAAGAAAAAGCAGGAGGCAGCGCACCAATGACGTTCCCGCAATCAGTGTCATTCCGAGCGGAGTGTGTAGCGCGTAGTCGAGGAACCTCCGCATTTCTTCACAGGATGCCTACACGTATTTACCGATTCGAGGCCGTCGCATGACGCACCTCTTCTCCACCGATCACCGCACCATCGGCCGCCAGTACCTCACGCTCGCGCTCATCGCCGTCATCACCGGCACGCTTCTCTCGCTACTCATGCGCACGCACCTCGTCTGGCCCTCATGGAAGCTCCCGCTCCACGGTTCCATCCTGCCGGAGGACTATCTCTCGCTCGTTACCCTGCACGGCACCATCATGCTTTTCTTCGTGCTCACCACCGCACCGCAATCAGGATTCGGCAATCTCATCCTGCCTTCACAGATCGGTGCGCAGCACATGGCCTTCCCTCGCCTCAATGCATTCAGCTTCTGGCTCACCGCACTCGCCTTCGCTGTTCTGCTTTCCTCACCCTTCGTCTACGAAGGCGCCGCCATCTCTGGCTGGACAGCCTATCCCCCACTCAGCGCCATCCCCTCCGCAGGTCCCGGCCAGGGACTTGGCATGGATCTCTGGCTCGCCTCCATCGCCATCTTCTCCATCGCCTCCACCATCAACTCCATCAACACCCTCGTCACCATCATCCGTCTTCGCTGCAAAGGCATGACCTGGGACCGCCTCCCGCTCACCGTCTGGGGGTGGTTCACTGCCGCGCTGCTCAGTGTCCTCGCCTTCTCCGTCCTGCTCGCTGCCCTGCTGCTTCTCTTCTGCGACCGCCACGCCGGGACCGCCTTCTTCATCCCGCCCGGCGACCAGGTATCCGGCGTCATCCACGCCGCCGGACACCCCGGCAACGGCTCTCCGCTCCTCTGGCTTCACCTCTTCTGGTTCTTCGGACACCCCGAGGTCTACATCGCCATCCTCCCCGGCATGGGACTCACCTCCATGGTCCTCGCCAACTTCAGCCGCCGCCCCGTCGTCGCCTACCGGCTCATGATTGCCACCACTCTCGCCATTGGTGTCCTCGGCATCCTCCTCTGGGGACATCACATGTTCGTCGCCGGACTCAACCCCTTTGCCTCGACGGCCTTTTCCATCACCACGCTCGTCATCGCTCTCCCCGCCTCCGCCAAAGTCCTTAGCTGGATCGCCACCATCTGGCGCTCACGCCCGCACTACACCACCGCCATGCTCTTCTCCCTCGGCTTCGTCTCCCTCTTCATCACCGGAGGCCTCTCCGGCCCCATCCTCGCCCAGCCCATCCTCGACGAATACCTGCACAATACCTTCTTCGTCGTCGCGCACTTCCACCTCATCATGGCCATGGCCGGCGTCTTCTCACTCTTCGCCGCCACCTACTACTGGTTCCCGCTCATCAGCCGCGGACGCCTCCTCTCCGAACGCCTCGGCCGCTGGCACTTCTGGCTCACCCTCTACGGCGCATACAACACCTTCTTCCCCATGCACTTCACGGGGCTCGCCGGAGAACCCCGCCACTACGCCCAACTCACCCAGATCCCGAACGCCGCCGGACACCTTCTCGCCGCCACCCTCCCCCTCAACCTCCACATCACCACTTCCGCCTTCATCCTCGCCGCCTCGCAGCTCATCTTCCTCGTCAACCTCGTCCGTAGCTTTCGCCACGGCGAAGCCACGCCTGCCAATCCATGGCAGGCCACCACCCTTGAGTGGTACCCCTGCTTCAACCTTCCCACCGAGCCACTCATGGCCCACCGCCCACCCTGCCAGTACATCGTCACCGCTTCCGGAGACGAATCATTCCTCCCGCAATGGATCGAAGACGCCTCTGTTGACATCAAAAGCATCAAACGAGAGTAAGCTATTTGTGCGTTCCTTTCTGCGAGAGGCCGTCCATGCCGTCCACCATCACCCCTATCAATACTGAGCGCGATAAAAAGCGTCACCTCGACGACCACGAGGGGGGCCACGGTCGGCGTCCACCAACCGACAAGCGAACCGGCGGCGGTGGTGACAACGACAACTGGAACGATCGTCCTCAGGGACGCCGCGGGCCCCGCGAAAAACTCAGCCGCGCCCGTCTTGGACTCTTCTTCGCCCTCGCCGGCGACCTCATGTTCTTCGTCGCCATCGTCAGCGCCTTCTTCGTCGCGCAGAACTCCAGCCATATCGACGTCTACAACCGATACGTCAACCAGTGGCTGCCCACAGCCATCCCGCCGATCCTCTGGCTCAACACCGCCGTCCTTATCCTTAGCTCCGTCACCATGGAAGTCGCACGCCGCAGCATGTTCCGCGAAACCGACGTCATGGACGAATGGCTCGGCATCGGCAAGCCGCTCACCCGCCGCGTCCTTCCGTGGCTCGTGGCCACCACGGCCCTCGGCCTCCTCTTCCTCGCCGGACAAGCCGTCGCCTGGCATCAGCTCAACATCCAGCACGTCTTCTTCAGCTCAAACCCGTCGAGCCACTTCTTCTACCTCATCACCTACACCCACGCCATCCATCTCTTCCTCGGCATCGGAGCTCTCATCGCTGCGCTCACCGCACTCTATGCCTCACGCCTGCTCGAGACCCGCCAGATCCTCATCGACTGCACCGCCTGGTACTGGCACGCCATGGGACTCTTCTGGATCTTCCTCTTCGCCCTCCTCGCCTTCTTCCAGTAATGAAGCATCTCCGGATCGCACTGTTCTTCACCACCATGGCACTCACAACGACATACACCCACGCACAGGGGTGCACCCAGTGCCGCGACAACACCGCAGGAACTCCACCCGCCACCCAGCGTGCCTACCGTCACGCCATCATCCTGCTCACAGCAACAGCCACCGGCATCTTCGCAAGCGCACTCTTCCTCATCCGTCGCAACCAATAGCTTCACCACCGATGTGTCATTCCGAGCGATCCTGAGCAAGCGAAGCGCGTCGAAGGGGAGCCGAGGAACCCCCGCATTTTTTCTCCACGTCACCAAAGCCTGGTGCTCATGTCAGCACCAAGCCACGAATCCGCACCACCCTCTGCTAGCATTAAAGTTTGACCACCATCATGACCAGCACCAATACTGAAGCTCCCATCCGCGTCCGCATCGCTCCCTCCCCCACAGGCGACCCCCACGTCGGCACCGCCTACATCGGCCTGCTCAACTACATCTACGCGCGCCAGCGCGGCGGCAAATTTATCCTCCGTATCGAGGACACCGACCGCACCCGCTTCGTCCCCACCTCCGAGCAGATGATCTTCGACTCCCTCCGCTGGCTCGGCCTCAACTGGGACGAAGGCCCGGACACCGGTGGCCCCTTCGGCCCCTACCGCCAGTCCGAGCGCACCGAAATCTACCGCGAGCACGCCGACATCCTGCTCAAAAACGGCACCGCCTACCGCTGCTTCTGCACCCCCGAAGAGCTCGACGACATCCGCAAGCAGCAGCTTGCCGCCAAACTGCCCCCGCGCTATCCCGGCACCTGCCGTCACCTCACCGCCGATCAGATTGCCGCGAATGAAGCCGCGGGCAAGCCCTTCACCATCCGCCTCGCCGTCCCTCCACACGGCAACGACCTCACCGCGTCGACCACCTTCCGCGACGAGCTCCGCGGCAACATCACCTTCGAGCACGGCAACGTCGACGATCAGGTCCTTCTCAAATCCGACGGCTTCCCCACCTACCACCTCGCCAATGTCGTCGACGATCACCTCATGCAGATCACCGACGTCATCCGTGCCGAGGAGTGGATCTCCTCCACGCCCAAACACGTCCTGCTCTACAAAGCCTTCGGCTGGCAGGCTCCGCGCTTCTGGCACATGCCTCTGCTGCGTAACCTCGATAAGTCCAAAATCTCCAAGCGCAAAAATCCCGTTTCGCTCATCTACTATCGCGACTCCGGCTACCTCCCCGAGGCCATCATCAACTTCCTCGGTCTCATGGGCGGAGGCATGCCCGCCGACTTCGCCGGCGCCGATGGCGTCATCGAAAAGTTCACTCTCGCCGAGATGGTCGAGCACTTCGTCTTCACCAACATCCGCGTCGGCGGCCCCGTCTTCGACCTCACCAAGCTCAAGTGGCTCAACGGCGAGTACCTCCGTAAACTCTCCCCCGAAGACTTCTTCCTCGCCGTCCGCACCCGCGTCTTCGGCGACGATTACCTCCGCCACATCGCCGCACTCATGCAGAACCGCATCGAGACGCTCACCCAGTTCGGTGACCTCACCGGCTTCTTCTTCTCCGATAACGTCCTCCCCACACCCGACGTCTGGGTCCCCAAAAAGCGCACCCCTGAAGACACACTCGTCTTCGCACAGGATCAGCTAGCCACACTCGAAGCCACCGACTGGAACCACGACGCCCTCGAAGCCGCACTCAAAAAACTCGGCGAAGAAAAGCAGTGGTCGGTCAAAGAAAACTTCATGCTCCTCCGTGCCATCATTACCGGCAGCACGATGTCTCCACCGCTGCTCGAAAGCATGATCGTCTTCGGCAAAGCCCGCTCGCTAGACCGAGTCCGCCGCTTCCTCGAAGCCCAGAAGAAATCAGCGAACAAGAAGTAACGCATTGAAAAGAGGCAGCGTACTGTGCTGCCTCTTTCATTACAAACTTGTCACTCCGTTGTCACCTCTTCGAAATAAACGCCCACTAGCCTCGCTCAGCAGTTATCACTTCCTTTTGCGAGGCTCCCCATGGCAACTGACCGCCGCTCCTTTCTGCAGCTCCTCGCTGCAGGTGCCGTCACCGCGTCCTTCCCTTCCAGCATCGCCCGCGCTCTGGAAATCCCCGCCAACAACCGCACCGGCTCCATCGAAGATGTCGAGCACATCGTCTTCATGATGCAGGAGAACCGTTCCTTCGATCACTACTTCGGCACCCTCCGCGGCGTCCGCGGCTTCGGCGACCCCCGCGCCGTCACCCTCGCCAATGGAAACCCCGTCTGGCAGCAGCCCAGCAACGGCAACAACTATGTCCTTCCCTTCCACCCAGGAGCACCCAACCTCGGCCTGCAGTTCCTCGAAGACCTCGCCCACGACTGGGACACCACGCACGCCGCCTGGAATCACGGCAACAACGACCAGTGGGTGCCGCAGAAGGGCTCCACCACCATGGCTTACCTCACGCGCAGTGACATCCCCTTCCACTACGCCCTTGCCGATGCCTTTACCGTCTGCGACGCCTACCACTGCTCGCTCCTCGGACCCACCGACCCCAACCGCTACCACATGTGGACCGGATGGGTCGGCAACGACGGCAAGAACGGCGGCCCCGTCATCGACAACGCCGAAGCCGGCTACGACTGGTCCACCTACCCCGAGCTGCTCGAAAAAGCCGGCATCTCCTGGAAGATCTATCAGGACATCGGAGAAGGTCTCGACGCAACGGGCTCTTGGGGATGGACCGGCGACAACGCCTACATCGGCAACTACGGCGACAACTCACTGCTCTACTTTCACCAGTACCAGAACGCACCGCAGGGCTCGCCTCTCGCCGACAAGGCTCGAACCGGCACCAACATCCTCAAGGGCGGCACGCTCTTCGACATCTTCAAGCAGGACGTCTCCTCCGGCAATCTCCCGCAGGTCTCGTGGATCGCCGCTCCCGAAGCCTACACCGAACACCCCAACTGGCCCGCCAACTACGGCGCCTGGTACGTCTCGCAAATCCTCGATATCCTCACCGCCAATCCCGACGTCTGGAGCAAGACCGTCTTCTTCCTCATGTACGACGAGAACGACGGCTTCTTCGATCACATGCCTCCACCCGTCCCGCCACAAACCCGCACACAAGGCATCTCCACCGTCCCCATCACCAACGAAATCTTCCCCGGCAGCGCTACCTATCCCGCAGGCCCCTACGGCCTCGGCATGCGCGTTCCCATGGTCGTCATCTCTCCGTGGAGCAAAGGCGGCTGGGTTAACTCCGAGGTCTTCGACCACACCTCACTCATCCGCTTCATCGAACGACGCTTCGGCAGACAGCATTCCGGAATCAAGGAACCCAACATAACCCCCTGGCGTCGCGCCGTCGCCGGAGATCTTACCTCCGCTTTCAACTTCGCTACACCAAACGCAGCAACGGTTCCGCTACCCAGCACCGTTGCCTATCTCCCGCCCGACAACAAAAAGCATCCCGACTACAAACCAGCTCCGCCAACCGATCAGACCATGCCCGTACAGGAACCCGGAACACGTCCCGCACGCGCTCTCCCCTACCGGCCATTCGTCCACGGACACGTCAAAAACAACGCCGTCTCCCTTACCTTCGGCAATACCGGCAAAGCCGCTATCGTCTATCACGTGCGCTCCGGCAACACACAAACCGGCCCATGGACCTATACTGTCGGGCCTTATGCCGAAGTCTCCGATCAATGGACAAACAACCAGAACGCCTATGATCTTTCGGTCTACGGCCCAAACGGATTCCTCCGCTCCTTCAAAGGAAGCTTCTCCGGCGAGGGCAAGGCAAACCTCGAAGTCCACACGCGCAACAACGACGACCACGCAGCCATCTCACTCGAGATCACCAACTGCTCCGCAACAACTCAGATCAGCATCACCGATGTCTACACCGGCGAAAAAATCTCCCACAAGATCGAATCCGGTGAATCGCTCAATAAATACTGGAACCTCAAAAAAACTTACGGCTGGTACGACTTCATCGTCGAAGTCGACTCCGACTCCACCTTCCAGCAACGCATCGCCGGCCATGTGGAAACGGACGAAGACAGCATGACCGACCCGGCCATCGCAGTCGTAAAACAATAAGCTTGAAAAAAAGAAGCGGGCCTCGCATTTCTCGAGGCCCGCTCCATCTCCCCGCTAAAATAGAAGCAATGCCCGCATCAATCGAAACACCCACCACCGAAGCCGGCCTCCTCTCCTCCCTCGTTCCGCTTCAAACCGCCCTTACAAATCACTCTCTCTACCGCTCCATCCATTCCCTCGAAGCGCTGCACCTCTTCATGCAGTCGCACGTCTACGCTGTCTGGGACTTTATGTCGCTCCTCAAAGCCCTCCAGTGCAACCTCACCTGCGTCGATGTGCCATGGACTCCCTCCGCCGACCCCGTCTCCCGCCGTCTCATCAACGAGATCGTCCTCGGCGAGGAGAGCGACGAGTACCAGGGTCAGCCTCTCTCCCACTACGAGCTCTACCTCCACGCCATGCAGAGCTGCGGCGCCGACATCGCCCCTATGAACGCCCTCCTCGCCTCGCTCGCCTCCGGCACGCCCCTCGACCAAGCCCTCGCCGCCATCCCCTCCGAAGCCGCAGCCTTCGTGCGCACCACCTTCCAGATCATCGCGACCGGACAGCCCCACCGCATCGCTGCCGCCTTCACCTTCGGCCGCGAAGACCTCATCCCCGAGATGTTCACGCAGTTCATCCGCAACCTCGACAACCAACTCCCCGGACGCATTGCTCCCTTCCGCTTCTACCTCGAGCGCCACATCGAACTCGACGGCGACGAGCACGGTCCCAAGGCGCTCGCCATGATGCGCCACCTCTGCCCCACCCCACAGCACTGGGCCGAGGCCGCAGAAACCGCCGCCGAAGCGCTGGAAGCCCGTATCGCCCTGTGGGACGGCATCCACACTCGCATCCGCAGCAGCTAGTCTCTTCAGCCCCTCAACCGGCACCTCTCTTCCTGAGCAAGCCAAGCGGGTCGAAGGGGAACCGAGGATTTCGCAGGATGCCGCACCTGCGAGACGCTCGGCCTGACCGCACCCGCCACTCCCAACCCTGTCAAGTGCCAAAATGGCTTATCCCATTCATTCCATGTTGTTTATCGAGTGCCGATTTACCCCATCTAATCTGTCACAATAGAAGAAGTAGACGAGAAAAACAGATGGGTTACCGCTTCGAAGCGGTAACCCATCTGTTTTGAATACTTTACAAATAAGCATCGACTTATGAATACTTTACGCAAATCATAAGGGGAGGGGGTCAGCCATTGCGGAACATCTGCTTGATGCCGCGAAGCGCCTGCCGCGTCCGCTCCTCGTTCTCAATCAACGAAAAGCGCACATGACCGTCTCCATGCTCGCCAAAACCGACACCCGGCGATACCGCAACCTTCGCCTCCGTCAGCAGCTTCTTTGAGAATTCAATCGAGCCCAGCGCACGATACCGCTCCGGAATCTTCGCCCAGGCAAACATGGTCGCCTTCGGCAGCTCGACCGGCCAGCCCAGCTTGTTCAACCCCGGCACCAGAACATCGCGCCGCGCCTTGTAGTTATCGACAATCTCTTTTACGCACTCCTGCGGCCCTTCCAGCGCCTGGATCGAAGCCACCTGGATCGGCGTAAACGTCCCATAGTCGAAGTAGCTCTTGATCCGCCCCAGCGCATACACCAGCTTCTTGTTCCCTACCATGAAGCCCACACGCCAGCCGGGCATGTTGTAGCTCTTCGACAACGTGAAGAACTCGACTGCAATATCCTTCGCGCCCGGAACCTCCAGCACGCTCGGCGCACGATAGCCGTCGAACACCAGGTCCGCATACGCAAGATCGTGGATAAGGTAGATACCCAGCTCCTTGCACAGCGCCACCACGCGCTCGAAGAAAGCGAGATCGACCGTCTGCGCCGTCGGATTCGACGGAAAGTTCAGAATCAGCAGCTTCGGACGCGGATTCATCTTCGGCAGCTCCGCCTCGAGCCGCGCCAGAATATCGTCTGCATTGGCCGCATCCGCAATATTGATGCTCTGCACCCGCGAGCCCGCAATCACCGGCCCGAAGATGTGAATCGGATAGCTCGGATTCGGCACCGCAACCGTGTCCGCATCGTCGAGCACCGCCAGACAAAGATGCGCGATGCCCTCCTTCGAGCCGATCGTCACGATCGCCTCGGTTTCGGGGTCGATATCGACGTTATAGCGCGTCTTGTACCAGTTCGAAATCGCGCGCCGCAGCCGCGGAATGCCTCGCGAAAGTGAATAGCGATGCGTCTGCGTCTTCTGCGCCGCCTCAATCAGCTTGTCGACGATATTCTTTGGCGTCGCGCCATCGGGATTTCCCATCCCGAAGTCGATAATGTCTTCACCCCGCTTGCGAGCCGCAGCCTTCATCTCGCTGGTGATGTTGAAAACATACGCGGGTAGTCTGGTCAGCCTTCTGAACTCTTCCATTGCCTCAGCTCTTTTGTCTGGTGGAACTCGCTTCATCATGCCACCGCGTCTTGCCGCAGCGGCTGTGGATTGCGCTCGGGAATCGCCTTTGCCACCCTTGATGAATCAGGCCGCAAAGGCTATCGCGCCAGCGCTCCCGCAGCCTTCGCCGTTAACACGAACTCCACCGGAAGGCTCTTCGGCGGATAACACGCCGCGTTATCGCACGCCTGGTAATGCAGAACACCCTGAACCGTGTGCGAACCCGCCGCAGCAACCACAGGAATCTTCACCGTGAACGTTCCTGTATAAACATCCAGCTTCTCGCCCGGCTCAAAACTAAAGCTGAAAGCCGTTCCCGCGGGATACTCCACTGCCGATGCCGTAACACCGGCCGCTGGCTGCAACGTCAGATTCGTCGGAATCAGCAGCTCCGATTTCGGCGTGTGCGAGTTCACATGAAATCCATCGTTGACCTTGAAGTGCAGCTCTACAGTGCTCTTCTTCCCCGCCGTCACAACCTGCTCATCCGAAGCAAACACAATGTACTGCTTCGTCTTCACAACCGAAGAAGTCAGCGATCCTGACTGCGCCGCAGCAACACCCATCGACAGACCAGCCAGCGATATACCGAGCAGAAGCCTTCGCATCACTGTCCACCTGCCTGAGACGGCGCGCCCGATGCAATCGTCTTCCTGATATTCGCCTCAATCTGATCCTTCGAGCCAAGTCCTGCAGTCTGCTCCACAATCACGCCGTTGCGGTCCACATAGAACGACATCGGCAGAACGTCCAGGCCGCCGTAAGCCGTCTGCACCTTGCCATCCGTCAGCAGAATCGGATACGTAACACCAGCTTTTGAAGCAACCTTAGCGATTGCATCCTTGCCTGCATCCACGTCATCCGCCAGGCCGAGAATCTCAAAACCCTGCGCAGCATACTGCTTGCGGAACTGTTCGAACCACGGCATCTCCACCTTGCACGGCCCGCACCATGTCGCCCAGAAGTTCACCAGCACCGGACGGCCTTTGTAGTCGGCCAGCGAAACCTTTTTCCCCTCAAGACTCGTCAGCGCAAACGCGGGAGCAGCCTTGCCGCGCATCACTGGCATCTCACCTGCCTGCTCCCCGGCCTCGCCCTGCTTTTCAGGAATCAGCACCACCTGCCGGTCGCGGGCCTGCTGCATGGCCAGCCTGCGCTCGCGCAGGTTGTGCCAGCCCGCCCACAGCAACAGCGCGATGCCCACCACCATCACGCTCAGAATCAGAACTCTCCGCATCGCCGCCTACGCCCTTCCGCCTGCGTTACCGGCAGTGATTTGCCGCAAACAGGCTGTCTCTTTCAGTTTAGACGCAAAGCTCGTTTCGTGGGCGCAGCTATGCATCGGCTCTGCTCTGCTAACCTCAATAAGGTCAAAGATGTCCGACACAAATCTCACCTCCGCGCGCCCGTCCGATTTCGTTCGCATCGAAGCCGCAGCGCTCAACGAGCTTGCTCTTCGCCTCGATGGCCCCATGCTCACCGCCTTCAACCAGGCCGTTGAGCTGCTCCTCAATTCCATCGCGCACCAGAACCGTGTCGTCGTAACCGGCATCGGCAAGAGCGGCATTATCGCCCGCAAGCTGGCCGCCACACTACGCTCCACCGGGACACCCGCACATTACCTCCATCCCTCCGAAGCCGTACATGGCGACCTCGGTATGCTCTCGCACGGTGACACCGTCATCGTCCTCTCCGCCAGCGGCGAAACCGAGGAGCTTCTGCGCCTCCTTCCTCTCCTCAAGCGGCTGGCCGACAAGCTCATTACCTTCTGCGGTGCGGCAGCATCAACGCTGGCTCAGGCCAGCGATGTCGTCCTCGATACCAGCGTCTCCACCGAAGCCTGCCCGCACAATCTCGCGCCCACAGCCTCCACAACCGTCATGCTCGCCCTCGGCGATGCCCTCGCCCTCGAAGTCAGCCAGCGCCGCGGATGGAAGCCCGAAGACTTCGCCGAGCTGCATCCCGGCGGAAGGCTGGGCAAGCGCCTGGCTCGCGTGGGCGAGCTGATGCACACCGGCGACGCTTTGCCCCGCGTCCTGCCCGCAACGCCCATGCCGCAGGTCATCTACGAGATGTCGCGTCGCAAGCTTGGCATGACCACCGTGCTCGACACAGACAACCTCCTGCTCGGCATGATCTCCGACGGCGACCTGCGCCGCCTGCTGGAGCGCGACGGGGGACGCGCGCTCGACCACACTGCCGCCGAGATCATGAACCCGCACCCCATCACCATCGCAGCCTCCGCCTTTGCCTCTTCTGCACTCGCTCTGATGGAGGAGAAGAAGATCACCTCGCTGATCGTCACCTCTCCCGAAGGCCGTGCCGAAGGAGTTCTGCACCTGCACGATCTGTGGACGCTGGAACTCATCTAGCCGGGGGTGCATGTGGACTCTCCGCTGAAAATGCCCATTCTGCCAGGCGAGCTTCGTGATCAAGACCTCTTGCTGCGTCTCGATCGCTTCGAATTAGACATAACGCACCATGTCCCGACCTATCAGTTTCTGCTAACTCATGCCATCTCCGGCGAGACGATGGGCAATGCTCGTCTGAGGATCGGCTCGACGAAGCATGTCGAAATGTATGCCGGCCACATTGGCTATAGCGTCTTGCCCGAGCACCGCGGCCATCGCTATGCCGCTCGTGCTGTTCGTCTGCTGATGCCATTAGCCGCGAACTTAGGAATCGATCCGGTATGGATTACATGTGATCCGGAGAACATCGCCTCGCGCAGAACGCTTGAGCTAACAGGAGCGGAGCTCATTGAGATCGTCGATGTGCCCAAGGACTGCATCATCCATCAGAAGGGTCATCCCAGGAAGTGCCGCTATCGCCTCTCCTTGAACACATAAGCGGTCGCTGGAAGTTAGAATAAAAAGCAATCAACATAACGGACAGAAAAGGTCATCACAGAACCCATGCATCGCTGGTCCCAA
The DNA here is from genome assembly GCF_025264665.1 of Edaphobacter flagellatus. Taxonomy (NCBI): domain Bacteria; kingdom Pseudomonadati; phylum Acidobacteriota; class Terriglobia; order Terriglobales; family Acidobacteriaceae; genus Edaphobacter; species Edaphobacter flagellatus. The sequence goes on along the minus strand of NZ_CP073697.1, from coordinate 4,314,239 downwards.
CTCTTCATTCCCACCCTTCGTGAAGCTCCTGCAGACGCCGAAGTTGCCAGTCACAAGCTGCTGCTGCGCGCCGGTTATATCCGCCAGCTCGGCGCAGGCATCTACAGCTATCTCTTTCTCGGCAACCGGTCGATCAACAAGATTGTCGGCATCGTGCGCCAGGAGATGGACAAGATCGGACAGGAGTTTCTGCTGCCCGCGCTGAATCCGCGCGAGATATGGGAAGAGTCCGGCCGCTGGCAGGTTATGGGCGACAACATGTTCCGCCTGAAGGACCGCAAAGGCGCCGACCTGTGCCTTGGCATGACGCACGAAGAGGTGATGACCTCCATCGCGCGCAACGAGCTGCGCAGCTACAAACAGCTTCCGCAGATCTGGTATCAGATTCAAACCAAGTTCCGCGACGAGCCACGGCCGAAGTCCGGCTTGTTGCGCGTGCGTCAGTTCATCATGAAGGACGCCTACTCGTTCGACATCGACGAGGCGGGCCTCGATGAGAGTTACAACAAACACGACAAAGCCTATCGCCGCATCTTCACCCGCTGCGGTCTTCAGTTCGTTGCCGTCGAAGCCGACTCCGGAGCCATGGGCGGCTCCGCCTCGCAGGAGTTCATGGTCTACACCGAGGCAGGCGAAGACCTGATCGCCAGCGCTCCGTCCGGCTATGCCGCCAATCTCGAGAAGGCCACTTCCAAACTCGCCCCGGTCGAAGACCTTGCAGCCACCGGCGACGGCTCGCCCGAGCTCGTCCACACGCCGGGCCAGCGCACGATTGAAGAGGTCGGCGCATTTCTCAACGTCCAGCCGCAGCATCAGATCAAAACGATGGCTTACATCGTTGATCTGCCGAAGGCCGACCACGACAAGCTCGGCGCTGTGCGCCCGGTGGTCATCTTCCTGCGCGGAGATCACTCGCTCAACGAAGCCAAGCTCGCAGCGCTTGCAGGCGGTGAACTGCGTCCGATGACGCCGGAAGAGATCATCGAAATCTTCAAGGCTCCGGCAGGCTACCTCGGCCCCATCGGCGTGGAGGCTGCGCCGCATCCGAAGAAGCCGGGCACGCTCGTCATTCTCGACAAGGCTCTCGAAGGTCGCACCAACCTTATCGCCGGGGCCAACAAAGAGGAGTACCACCTCCGCAATGTCACGCCGATGCGCGATTTCAAGCCGACGCTGACCGCCGACGTTCGCAACATCAATGAAGGCGAGCCAGATCCCATCAACGGTGAGCCGCTGCGTCTCGGCAAAGCCGTCGAGATCGGCCACATCTTCAAGCTCGGCTACAAGTATTCGAAGTCCATGGGAGCCTCTGTCCTCAACCGCGACGGCAAGGAAGTCACGCCGATCATGGGCAGCTACGGCATCGGCATCGAGCGCATCCTCACCGCTGCCATCGAATCCTCCGCCGCCGCGAACAATGGCTCGGCTTATGCGCTGCATCCGGCGATCGCTCCCTTCCAGACTGTCGTTACCATCACCAATGTCGCGGAAGCCAACCTGCTCGCCGCAGGTGAAAAAATTGCAGCAGAACTCGAAGCCGCAGGCATCGATGTCCTTCTGGACGATCGTGATGAGCGTGCGGGCGTCAAGTTCAAGGACGCCGACCTCATTGGTATCCCCTATCGAATCAATATTGGACGCGGCGTTGCTGAGGGCAAGGTTGAGGTTGTCGATCGTCTCGCAGGCACTATGCAAGAGGTTGCACTCGATGCCGTAGCAGCAACGGTTGCCAAACAGGTAACATCCCGGTTGCAACCCTGATCCCCGGTTTTGGCCATCTAAGCGTCTTATAGAAAGAGCACTTTGCCCGTCAAACTCAAATACGGCAGCAGCAAATCGAGCAATACGCGAACCAGCCTGATCGAGCGGTTACATCTTGAAAACCGCTTCGTGCGCATGGCGCTTGTCGCCGTGCTCGGTTGCCTTGTGATCGCAGTCGCCTTCTTTGGCTATCTCTACTTCAAGTACGAGCGCATCGTTGACGATCGCCTGAAAAACGGCCCCATCTTCGCCAACGTCTCGCAGATCTATGCTGCTCCCCGCGAAGTGCGCGACGGACAGAAGTTGACTGCCTCTGCCATTGCCTCCGACCTCCGGCGCGCGGGCTACAACAGCAATCCGCAGCTTGGCACCTACCAGCTCAACGGCGACAGCATCTTTATCAAGCCTGGCCCGGAGAGCTATCACACCACCGACGGCGCAACCATCTCCACCTCAGGTGGCGTCGTGCAGAAGATCACTGCGGAGAACAGCGCGGAACTAAGCGCCTATGAGCTGGAACCGCAGCTCATTACGGCACTCTCCGAAGACAACAGCCGCACCAAGAGGCTGCTTGTCACCTACAAAGACATCCCTCCGCGCATGGTGCAGTCCGTGCTGGCCATCGAAGATCGCAGATTCTTCGAGCACGGCGGCATTAACTACGTCAGCATGCTCGGCTGGATCTGGCACGACATGATCGGCGACCGCAAAGTGCGCGGGGGCGGATCGACCCTGACCATGCAGCTGGCGAAGCTGCTCTTCGTCGAGCCCAACCGCTCCAACAAGCTGGAGTTCATCAAGTACAAGCTCACCCAGATTCTCGTCGCCTTTCAGCTCGAGGCACGCTTCACCAAGCAGCAGATCTTCGAGATTTACGCCAACCAGATCAACCTGGGGCATCGCGGCAGCTATGACATCAATGGCTTTGGCGAGGCTTCACAGGCCTTCTTCGGCAAAGACATGAAGCAGCTCGATACAGCCGAGTGCGCCATGCTGGCCGGCATGATTCAGAGCCCCAGCCGCCTCAATCCGTATCGCCATCCCGAACGCGCACTGGCCCGCCGCAATATCGTCCTCGACTCGATGGTCGAAACCAACGCCATCACGCCCAGCGAGGCCACGCATGCCAAGGCCGAGCCATTGAAGCTCGCTGCCCCCAACGTCGAGGCCAGCGAAGCTCCCTACTTCGTCGACATGGTCCACGATCAGCTTGTTCAGCGCATCAACGATCAGGACCTCGCGCACCAGAACCTGCGCATCTATACCTCGCTCGATCCTGAGTTGCAGCAGGTCGCCTCAGAAGCTGTTGAGCTCGGCATGAAGAGCGTCGACGAACTTGTGCGTAAGCGTTACGCCCGCAAGCAGGACAATGGCCCCATCACCTACCCGCAGGTTGCGCTCATTGCTCTCAATCCCCACACCGGCCAGATTCTCGCTCTCGTCGGCGGAAGAAACTATGCGACCTCGCAGCTCAATCATGCTGTCGCCCAGCGCCCGACGGGTTCGATCTTCAAACCCTTTGTTTATGCAGCCGCTTATAACACCTCGTTGAACGGAACCAACCTCGACGGCAACGGCCCCTTCACCGCTGTTACCAAGATCAACGACGATCCTCAAGACTTCGGAACCGGGGGCAAGTCCTATATACCCGGCAACTTCGTCAAGGGCGAATACCCTGGCATGGTCACCGCCGCCGATGCCCTCGCGCACTCGCTGAACATCGCGACTATCGCCCTTGCGCAACAGGTCGGCTACAACAACGTCGCCGCGCTCGCCCGCTCTGCAGGCATCACCAATGCGCGGGGCACCCCTTCCATGGCCATTGGAACCTACAACGCCACGCCTATCGATATGGCGGGTGCATACACGGTCTTCGCCAACAATGGCGTCCACATCAATCCGTGGATGCTTGCCTCCGTGCGCAACTCCTCCGGCGACATCGTCGCCGACTACTCGCCGGAAGCCAAGCAGGTTCTCGATCCCCGCGTCGCCTTTCTCACCCAGTCCCTCATGGAAGGTGTGATGAACTACGGCACCGCCGCTGGCGTACGCGGACGCGGCTTTACCGCACCGGCTGCCGGTAAGACCGGCACCGAGCACGATGCCTGGTTCGCTGCTTACACCTCCACCCTGCTCTGTGTCGTCTGGGTCGGCAACGACGACTACACCGACATCAAGCTCCAGGGCGCCGACGCCGCTGCTCCCATCTGGACCGAGTTCATGAAGCGGGCCATCCAGCTTCCCCAGTACTCCGACGTCAAGTCCTTCTCGCCGCCTTCAGGCATCACCGTCGCGCGCATCGACCGCGTCTCCGGCCTGCTCGCCGACTCCAGCTGCCCCGAGAAAAACCTATACGCAGCCTTTCTCGATGGCACCGCACCGACCGGCTCCTGCAGCCAGATGAACGAGAATCCGCAGAACTTCTTCCAGAAGCTCTTCGGTCTCGGCGGACATGCGTCTCCAGAACCGCAACCCGCCGAGCCTCCCGTCAGTCAGCCGGTGTCCCATGCCCCGCATGGAACCGATGCCGAGCCCGCACTGCCGCAGCCAGCAGAACCGCAGCCACAAAAGAAAAAGAACATCTTCCAGAAGATCTTCGGTGGCGGAGGCGACAAGAAAAAAGAGCAGCAACCCGCACAGCAGCCTCCTCAATAAACCTCTTCTTCACGCAGGCCGGTAGAAGTACGAGCTTTCATTCGTAGAGAACTCCACCGCAAACTGGTCCGTCGATTCGTCCGCCTGCTCTGCATTCCCCAGCAGCAGATACCCCTCGCGCGCCATCTGCCGATGCACATGGCGGAAGACCGTGCTTCTGTCCTGCTGCGAAAAATACAGCAGCACATTCCGCAACAGCACCAGATCGAAGACCGGCAGAAAGGAAAGCGGCATACAGAGATTCGCGCAATGAAACTCACACATCGCACGCACCTGCGCACTGATCTCCCACTCTTCTCCATCGCGCACCATGTAGCGCAATAACATCCCCGCAGGCAAACCCCGGTTCACTTCAAGACGACTATACCGCCCACGCTTCGCATACTCGACAACGCGGCGCGAAATGTCCGTTCCGACAATCTTCACATCCCAATCCGCAAGCTCCGGGAAATGCGAAAGCATCAGCATCGCCATGCTGTACGCCTCCTGCCCGGTCGAGCTCGCTGCGCTCCATATCCGCAGACGCCGCTCTTTTTTCTTCTCCTCCATCAGCCGCGGCAGAATCGTTCTGCGCAAAAGCTCATATGGCTTCACGTCACGAAAGAAGCTCGTCTCATTGATCGTCATTGCCTCGGCCACTGCACGATGCAGATGCGCCGGACGATTCGTGCGCAGCATCTTCACCAGGTCTTTCACGCTCGATGCACCGGCCATCTGCACCACCGGCGTCAACCTGGTATCGAATAGCGCATTGCGAGACGGATCAATCAAATTCGCCGACTGCTGCAATACCAGATCGCGTAAATAACTGTAATCCGCGTCAGAACAGCCCATGCGCTACCTCCCCACGCGTACGCGCGTGGTTCGTTACGCGCAGCGCCTCCGTCTCTCTGGCAGGACGTCCTGTACGCACCCACTGATTCACCTCACGCGCCAGTGCCTGAAGCGGCAGCGTTGCCGCAGCGATGCCCGACTCCGCCACGCGGCCCGGCATCCCCCAGACCGCCGAAGTCGCCTCATCCTGCGCCAGTACGACGCCTCCCTGTGCATGAATCGCGCGTGCGCCATCCAATCCATCCGAGCCCATCCCCGTCAGCACCAGCGCCAGAGAACCCGCGCCATACAACCTCGCAGCCGAATGAAAAAGATAATCCACCGCTGGCCGGCAGTGATGCAGCGGCTCCTGCCAGTGCAGCTTGATAGCCGCACCGCGCGCAGGTCTGACGGCATCCCAGTTGCTCAGAGCCTGCGGCATCACCTCCATATGCGCATCTCCTGGAGCCAGCCATATCGTCCCCGGCCTGATCTGCGCCCCGTGATAGGCCTCCTCCACTCTCAGCGGACAGATTCTGCCTAATCGCTCTGCCAGCACGCCCGTAAAAAGCTTCGGCATGTGCTGCACAATCAGCACCGGCACAGGAAAATCCTCCGATAGTCGCGGCAGCAATTGCTCAAGCGCAGCCGGGCCTCCCGTCGAAACGCCAATCACTACCACCTCAAGCGGAGCACGGCGTTCGTGGCTCGCATCCGATCGTCTCTCCTGAACAGCCGTCGAAGCAGGAGCTGCGGAACGTACCGCAATCATGTTCTCTCTGCGTCCGGCAGCAAGCGCCGCAATGCGCGGCAATAGCTGCTGCGCCAGAGAGAACAACGCGCTTTCAAAATCTCTCTGCCCGGCAGGCTTCATCACATAGTCCGAAGCCCCGCGCGCAAGCGCATCCAGCGTTGCACGCGCTCCACGCTCCGTATGCGAGCTGCACATAATCACCGGCAGCATCGACCGCGACGTGCGCAAACGGTCAAGCACCTCCAGCCCGCTCAGCTGTGGCATCTCAAGATCGAGAACAAGCACATCCGGCTTCAAACGCTGGACGGCATCCAGACACTCCACGCCATCACGCGCAGCGCCTACAAGCTCCATGCCCGGCAACTCGGCGCCGCGTCCATCGGCGCCATGACGCAAAAACAGCGCTCGCATCACGCCGCGCATCACGGCTGAATCATCTGCGGCAAGAATCCGGAGAGGACGCTGCCTCATAGTCTCCGTCTGCATCTTCCTTCTTTCCTCAAACCGATCTCGTCACGCTCCAACTTCAAGCCGCAAAGCCAAGTAGCATCATCTTTTCGCGCAGGCTCTCCTGCGTAAACGGCTTCATCAGGAACTCGTCAGCGCCGTTGTCCAGAGCCCGCAGGATAAAGCTGTTGTCGGCCTCAGTCGTCACCATCATCACCTTCATCTCTGGCTGCAGTCTCGCCTGCCGCAACGCCTTCACGCATTCCAGGCCGTTCATGACCGGCATATTCACATCCAGCAGCATCAGGTCGAACTCCCGGTCTCGTTGCGCCGCCAGCACCTCCAGCGCAGCACTGCCGTCCGCAGCCTCTTCGCAAGCCATGCCCATGCCGTCCAGCAGATGCCGCAGGTACTCCCGCACAAAGCTGGAATCGTCCACAATCAACACCCTCATGCCGCTTCTCCTGGCGCTCCATGCCGAAACATCCCCGTCTCCGCCAGGCGCGAGGGACGCAGCTTCTGCGGGTCAAGCTGAATCATCAAGCCAGATTGCATCTTGTACGCGCCATCAAACAACCACTTGCATCGCGAATCCAGCGTGCATGGATTCGACTCCAGCATGCGTTTGCTCACTGTCACTACGCCGCCGACCGAATCCACCAGCAGCCCAAACCGCTCCTGTCCTTCATCGTCTTCCAGCACCAGCACGCACCCCGGCCTCTCGCTTTCACTAAGTCCAAGCAACGCGCGAAAGCTCACCGCCGTCAGAACATCGCCGCGATAAGGCACAACGCCTGCGACAAACACCGGGGCCATCGGAACACGCTCAAGCTCTCTCTTCCCCAGCACCTCACGGATCTTGCCGGTATCAATGCCAAAGCTCTCATCGCCTGCAAACATCGAGCACAACGAGATGCTGTCGTCCTCGTGAATCTGCTCCAACTCCTGCGCCACAATCTTCACGCCACATCCCTCCATCCCGTCGTCATCTCTGCGTCCAGGCCGCGGTAAACCGCCGTCAGCTTCTCCTTCACCAACGCCATCTCCACGCCTCCCGTGGCCTTGTCCTGGTCCACCAGCGCTCCATCCGAAACATCCAGCACACGCCTGACCACAACTCCCATGCGCGACGCCGTCTTCGCATGCGCATCGCCACAGATCAATACCGTCGCTACCTCATGCTGCGGTCCATCCGCTTCCAGTTCGTCAAGCACATGGCCATCGTCACGCAGCGGTAACAGCTCGCCGCGATACTGCAGCAAAGCACGTCCGTTCACATACTCAATCTGGCTCAGAGGAACACTCTCAATCCTCTCCACCAGTTCCAGCGGAAGCGCCGTGCGCTCACGCGCCCTGTCTTCGAAAACCAGAAACAGCTCTTCATGCTTCTGCCTTACCTCTGCTGTCTTCTCCTCTTCTTCTTCCACCACAGGCTTCACACCCGCACGAGCCGCAGTAGCTGCGATATCGAGAATCAGCGCCAGAGCGCCATTTCCAAGCACCGTCGCTCCCGAAAACAATCCCACCTCGCGCAGCACCGCCGACAACGGCTTCACCACAATCTCTTCCGGGGCGAGCAGGTCATCGACGACCAGACCATAGCGACATCCCTCTGCCTCAAGCACAGCCATGTAGAACCCGTGCTCTTCAGCTGACGTCTTCAACCCGAGCAGCCGGTCAAGCCACACCATCGGCAGCAGGCGGCCACGCAGACGATAGACCTCCGCCGCACCCACCCGCTCCACGGCCTGCGAGGCATCGCGCGCCGGGATGTAGACCAGCTCCACCAGCGTCGTCTGCGGCAAAGCAAAGCTCTGTCCGCCACTGCGAACCACCAATGCAGGCACAATCGCCAGCGTCAGTGGAACCCGCAGGCGCAACGTCGTTCCGACGCCCACTTTCGATTCAAGCTCAACGCTGCCGCCTACCTTCTCAATATTGGCTCGCACCACATCCATACCGACGCCGCGGCCAGAAACCGTCGTCACCGCGGCAGCCGTCGAAAAGCCTGGCAGGAAGATCAGTTGCAGCGCCTCGCGCTCGCTCATCTCCGCTGCCTGTTCCGCCGTCACCAGACCGCGCTCGATGGCCTTCGCCAGAACACGCTCCATTGCGATTCCGCCGCCATCGTCCGAAACCTCGATGACGACCGACCCTCCTTGATGGAAGGCCTTCAGTGTGATGCATCCCTCTGCAGGCTTGCCTCGAAGCACGCGGTCCGACGCCGGTTCGATGCCATGATCCACCGCATTCCGCACCGCATGCGTCAGCGGATCTTTGATCGCCTCCAGCAAGCTCTTGTCTAAGCCCGTCTCCTGGCCGAAGAACTCAATGCGCACTTCGCGGCCACACGTCCGCGCCAGATCGCGAACCATGCGCGGAAATTTTCCGAACAGATTGCCGACCGGCTGCATGCGTGCCTGCATCACCGTCTCACGCAGATCGGCCGTCACGCTATCGAGCCTGCGAGCAAGCTCAGGAAAGCTCGTCGACTCCACGCCGCTCTGCAGCATCTGGTTGCGCGTCAGCACCAGTTCGCCCACCAGATTCATCATGCGGTTCAGCACATCCACATCGATACGTAATGTCTTGTCGTTGCTTGCGCCAGCGCCTGCGGCAGCAACCGCTGGCGTCTTCTCTGCCTGCGACTCCGCCGCAACGTGCGTCTCCGCAGTCTTCATGATGATGGGCGTTGGCTCGTTTACAGACGAATGGTCATCTTCCGCTTCGCTGTTCAGCGCGGCCAGCTCTTCGATAAGCTCACGATCTTCGGTCCCTGTGCGCTGCCCCTCGCTCCCCGTCTCATCGATCAAAGCAAGAATGGCCCGTAGCCCATCCAGCAGGCGCAGAAGCCCGCTGATCAGCTCTTCGCTTACCGTAATCCTTCCTTCGCGAAGCGACCCCAGCAAATGTTCACCCGCATGCGCCAGCTTCTCCAGCCGCGAGAACCCGAGGAATCCCGTCGTTCCCTTGATCGTATGCACCGCCCGGAAGATCTCACCCACCAGCTGGGCGCAATCCTCGGGCCTCGTCTCCAGCTCGGTCAGGCACCGCTCCATGCGGTCCAGACCCTCCTGGCTCTCTGCGATGAATTCTTTCGTCAGCTCGTCCACATCTTCTATATCGGAGACAGGCACACAGATCGTTAGCCCCGTCCGCTTGCCTTCGCTAAAGTGCACCCGTTAGCCTCAATCCCATGTCGCAAAACAACACATCGGGCATCTCTTCGAAGCAACTCGAAGCTCTGCAGCAGAAAGCGCGCGCCGTCGCCGCCAACGCCTACGCACCCTACAGCCACTTCCGCGTCGGCTCCGCCCTCCTCCTCGAAGACGGCAACATCGTCACCGGCTGCAACGTCGAGAACGCCTCCTACCGCCTCACCACCTGTGCCGAACAATCCGCCATCGCTGCTGCCGTCGCTCTGCACGGCCCCGCCCTCCGCGTTCGCGCCGCCGTCATCGCTAACCTCAATAACGCCTCCAGCCAGCCTTGCGGAGCCTGCCGCCAGACCCTCCACGAGTTCAGCTCCGCAACAACCGAAATCTTCTTCCCTGCCCAAGACGGCTCTCTTACGCGCATGACGATGCACGATCTCCTGCCTGCCGCATTCCGTTTAAATACCGACAACGCATAACTGATACTCTTCAGCTCCCATGAACATTCATCCCATCGACGTCATCCTTCACAAGCGCGACGGACTCACCCTCACCGACGACGAAATCCGCGCCTTAGTTCGCGCCATCGTCGAGCGCACTCCCGACCGCCAGCTCGTCACCGACGCACAGATCGCCGCACTTCTCATGGCGATCTTCCTTCGCGGCCTCGACCCGCGCGAACTTGCCACGCTCACCTCGGCCATGCGCTTCTCCGGCGATACCTTCGACGCCGCACCGCTTCACACCTTCACCATCGACAAGCACTCCACCGGCGGAGTCGGCGACAAGACATCCCTGCTCATCGCCCCCATCCTCGCCGCCGCGGGTCTCGCCCACCCAACAACCTCTGGAGTCCCCGGCATCTGCGTCCCCATGATCAGCGGCCGTTCTCTCGGGCACACTGGCGGCACACTCGACAAGCTCGAAACCATTCCCGGCTTCAATACGCAGCTCAATCTGCAGCAACTCGCCGATACGCTTCGCAAGTGTGGCGCAGCACTCATCGGCCAGACACCGCGCATCGTCCCAGCCGACCGCACCCTCTATGCCCTGCGCGATCACACCGGCACCGTCGAGTCCCCCTTCCTCATCACGGCCAGCATTATGAGCAAGAAGCTCGCCGAGAGCCTCAACGCCCTCGTTCTCGACGTCAAGGTTGGCTCCGGCGCCTTCATGCCCACCTACGAAAAATCAAAGTTCCTCGCCGAGCTGATGGTTCGTACCGGCGAATCCGCCGGCACCCGCACCGCCGCCCTCCTCACCTCGATGGACGAGCCACTCGGCCGCTTCTCCGGCAACTGGATCGAAGTCTGGGAGTGCGTCGACATCATGCAGAACAAGCGTCACCCCATGTCGGCCGATCTGATCGAGCTATCCAATATCCTCTCCGGTTGGATGCTGCACCTCGCAGGCCACGCCAGCAATCCCGAAGAGGGCGCGAAGCTCTCCGACCAGATCCTCCAGTCCGGCGAAGCCTACAAGGCCTGGCTCCGCATCATCGAAGCCCAGGGAGGAGACATCAGCGTCTTCGACGCACCCGCCACCCGCCACAAACCTTCCGCCACGCGCGTACTCAAGGCTTCACGCTCCGGCTATCTCGCCTCCATGGACTGCAAGCAGGTCGGCTGGGCCGTTCAGCGGCTCGGCGCAGGCCGTGCCAAACCCGGCGATCCCGTCAGCGCGCAAGCGGGTATCGAGTCCCACGCCAAGCTCGGCAACCGCATCGAACAGGGCCAACAGCTCTTCACTCTCTTCAGCGAAGACGCCGCTCTGCTCAACGAACCGGAGCAGATGCTGCTCGACACCATCGTCATCGCGGACGCGCCGCCAACCGTGGCCCCACTGATCCGGGAAACCATCACAGCCGCATCGCTCGGCAAATAGTCCCTGTAACTCCAGCAACTCCAGCCTTTACGGTCAAATAGCGGCCGAAGACAATAAATTCATCTTCGCTTCGGCCGCTATTTGACTCATAATGTTGGTACAAAAACTCCCCATGCAGCAGGCTAACCATGGGCCCCTCTTCTTTTGTCGGCAAAAGAAGGGCCTGCTAACCAACGAAAGCAACCAGCCTGATGAACTACTCTTTTCTCCCCGACCTCTCTGCCTTGGCGATCTTAATCGCCATTCTGCTCTTGATGCGCCGTCGGCACCCGCAGGAGCAAGCCGATATCTGGATTGCTGGACTGCTCATTACGCTCGTCGAATCCATGGCGCACATCTTCTATGCGCAAAACGGCCTGCCTGCCACCATCCTGCACATCGTCGTTCTCGACTGCTACCTGCTCGCCGGCATGGTCTTCACCTGGGACTCCCGCAAGCACCCCATCCCTGCCAGGACACGCTTTCTCTATCTCGCCCTCAACGGCCTTCCCCTGCTGGCCATCAATACCACCTATGGCCTGCACATCTTCAAGGGAGTGGCCTACTATCCCTGGGTCGCTCTCGGAATCATCATTGCCATTGCCAGCTCGATCCTTCTTCGCCGCCCGCAGCGCGTCACAATCATCCATCTCGCCGGATGGATCACCATCGGCCTGCTTGCCTACTATGGCCAGTATCGAGATGCCGTCTACTGGTCGCTCGCCGGCGTCTACCTCATCGCCGGACTCAAGTTCCGCCGCCGTCTCCCCGGCCGCAGCACAGGACGCCTCGCTATCCTCACCGGATTCTTCATCTGGGCCATCTGCTTCTTCATCCATCCCTTCATCGTCCCCTATCGCTATGTCGCCGACATCGCATCGCACGTCTGGAACATGCAGAAGTCTCTCATCTCCATCGGCATGATCCTCGTCATGCTCGAAGAGCAGGTCTCGAACAACCGCTGGCTGGCTCTGCACGACGAGCTCACCGGCCTCGCCAACCGCCGCGCCTTCGAGAACCATCTCACCGCCGCTCTCGACCGCTGCCGCCGCGCCGAATCCATCCTTGCCGTCTTCATGTGCGACCTCGACGGCTTCAAGCAGATCAACGACACCTACGGCCACGAGGCAGGCGATCAGCTCCTGCGCCACGTCGCCTCCAATCTGCGCGAACAGCTCCACGGCTTCGACTCTCTCGCACGCCTCGGCGGCGACGAGTTCACTCTCGTCACCTGCAACTCCGGCCACACACACTCGATCGAAGAGCTCAGCGAAACGATCCGCCAGACCATCGAGCTTCCCTTCGTCTTCGACGGCAACATTCTCCAGGTCTCTGCCTCTATCGGCATTGCCCTTTACCCCGAAGACGCAGCCGATCCCACGCGCCTCCTCCGCATCGCCGACCTGCGTATGTACTCGCTCAAACAGAAGCGCACCCCGCTGCGCCACATCCGCCTCGACAGCATCCCCTCCATGACGGCCAGCGGGCGCTTCCGCAGCCGCGCCGCAGGACTCTAGCCCACCTACAATAAACATCTGGTTGCTACAGGTACATTCCCGTTACACTCATCCAGATACTGGATCGCCTTGTAGTTAGGAGAGTCACGCCTTTGTCTCGATTCACCGGTCTTCTTGGACTTGTCGTCCTTCTCGCAATCGCCTGGGCTCTCTCCACCGACCGCCGTTCCATCCGCTGGCGCACCGTCGCCTGGGGACTCGGCCTGCAGATCTTCTTCGCCTTCCTCGTCCTCAAGGTCAGCTACGGTCAACGCATCCTGAAGACCGGCTCAGACGCCGTCACCGCCCTGCTCGGCCATGCCGCCGACGGCTCCGCCATGGTCTTCGGCCCGCTCGGCGATCCCAAAAGCCCACTCGCCGTCTTCGCCTTCGCCGTCCTGCCCACCATCATCTTCGTTTCCGCGCTCTTCGCCATGCTCTATCACCTCGGCATCATGCAGCGTGTCATTCAGATTGTTGCCTGGCTCATGCAGCGCACCATGGGAACCAGCGGCGCCGAATCCACCAACGTCGCCGCGTCCATCTTCATGGGACAGACCGAGGCTCCCCTCACCATCCGCCCCTTCCTCCCCAACGCCACGCAGTCCGAGCTGATGACCATCATGACCTCCGGCATGGCCCACGTCTCCGGAGGCATCATGGCGGCCTACATCCTCTTCGGCATCCGCGCGCAGGACCTCCTCTCCGCCGTCATCATGACCGCCCCCGGCACCATCCTCCTCTCCAAGATGCTTGTGCCCGAAACGGAAACTCCCGCCACGCTCGGTACCGTCCGCATGCCGCCCAGCGAAGAACACGCCAACGAGAACCTCATCGGTTCCATTGCCCGCGGCACCATCGACGGCGGCGCACTCGCCTTCAACGTCGCCATCATGCTCATCAGTTTCCTCGCCATCGTTGGACTCATCAATGCCATCATGCTCGGCATCTCTAACTGGGCCTGGGCGCACGGACACATTCCCTTCCCGCACTCGCTCGGCAACGCGCTCGGCACACTCTGTTCTCCCATCGCCTGGCTCATCGGCATCCCCTGGAAGGACGCTCGCCTCGTCGGCAACCTCATCGGCACACGCGCCGTGCTCAACGAGTTCATTGCCTACAACCAGCTCGGCACGCTCGCGCACGCGGGAGCCATCTCCACCCGTACACTCGCCATCGCGACCTTCGCTCTCTGCGGCTTCGCCAACATCGGCTCTGTCGGCATGCAGATCGGCGGGATCGGGGCTCTCATCCCCAACCGCCGTAACGATCTCGCCCGCCTCGGACTCCGAGCCATGCTCGCCGGAACTATGGCCAACCTCATGAGCGCCAGCATCGTCTCCGTGCTCATCCGCTAAATGACATTCGAGGGGACGTTCAACCTACCGTATTCTCAAGCGTCCCAATTCCCTGAATCGCAATGCGAACCCGGTCCCCCACAGCAAGCGTGAAATCATCCGGCGGCACAATACCCGTGCCCGTCATCAGATACACACCGCAAGGAAATTCCAGCTCGCGAAAGAGATACCCCAGCAGCTCTTCAGCCTCGCGCTTCAGCTCCGCCAGCGTAGTGCGTCCGGCAAATGCGATCTTCCCATCCCGCTGAATCGCCATCTCGACAGACGTCGACCGATCCAGCGGAGCCTCCAGCAACAAGACCGCAGGCCCAAGAGCACAGCTCCCGTTGTAGACCTTAGCCTGCGGCAAATAGAGTGGATTCTCTCCTTCGATATCGCGCGAGCTCATGTCATTGCCGATCGTCACACCCACCAGCTTGCCCGACGCATTCGCCACCAACGTCAGCTCCGGCTCCGGCACCGACCACTTCGCATCACGACGAATGCGAACCTCACCGCCCGGCGCAACCACACGCCATCCAGCCGCCTTGAAGAAAAGCTCCGGACGCTCCGCCATGTACACGCGGTCATAAAAGCTACCGCCGCCAGCGTCTTTACTCTCCTCCATGCGCGCATCGCGGCTGCGATAGTACGTCACGCCAGCAGCCCACACCTCTTGCTTATCGATTGGCGCAAGTACATCTGCCGAATCCAGAACAACAGCCTTCTTCGAAGTGGCCTCGCGCGCAATCTCCAGAAGCGCAGGATGGTTCAGCAATGCATCCCAATCACCTTCAGGAGCTTCAAAATAAGCCCCGTCCCGTTCAATCAAATTACCCTTCAGCGTGCGATACAGCCTCATGTTTGGCTCCAGCCAAACATGATAAGCGAGCGCAGAAGTGCAAGCGTCGTCTTGCTCATCGCCCAAGACGAGAACCGGCTATTTACGCCCCTCTCGCTTCTGAGCAACAACTAATCCTCTCGGCGTTGGAAGAAAGACACAGGACAGCAGTCCCTCCCGTTCCAATGCAAACGCCGCCTCGCGCACAACCTTCAGGTGCGAGCTGGCGTCATGAATCAAAATAATTCCGTTAGGAGAGATCTGGGGCAGGAACCGCCGGATCTCCGAAGCACGTATCGGCGTATCGCTGTCTGAAAAAAACAGGTCAATCGTCCCATCGACCGTCATCTCAAGACTGGATTCATTTCGCAGATCGATCCACTCCCCCAACCCCGAAGCATCGATCTTCTCCTTTGCTTTCGCAAAAACGACAGGATCGAACTCACAGCTGATGACCTTGCCAAAACCGTTGGCTTTAAGTCCCTTCGCAATCCACAGCGTGCTCGCGCCTAAAAACGATCCAGTCTCCACTATCAGATTCGGCTTGATCGTCATCACCAGCGTTTGAATAAACTCCAGGACCTCCGCCTCTGCCGTCATCGAGTCGTACATATGCCAGCGCTCCGGGTGCGGGCACTCTTCTGTAGGACGATGGTATTCGGGCAGCAGGGCCCCTGAAGCGCGCTCCGCCTGCAGCATAATCTTGTGTTCTTGCTTGAGTTTTTTCCTGAACAGTCGCATCAATGCCCTTTTTGCGTATTCCAAGGGGGGGTTGGTGGCCCGGGCAGGAGTCCAACCTGCGACCTTCGCGTTAGGAGTGCGCTGCTCTATGCAACTGAGCTACCGGGCCTTACCTCCCCAAGTGTATCGCGAAGCCCAACACCCGCCGAATGGTAAACTTAAGGGTGGAGAGTTTATGCCTGAGATACAGCGTCGTCATGCAGTAACGGTCAACATCGGTGGAGTTCGCGTCGGTTCCAGTGCACCTGTGGTCGTGCAGTCCATGACCAACACCGACACCGCCGACGTCGAAAGCACCGTCCAGCAGATCGCCGCCCTCGCGCGCGCCGGTTCCGAGATGGTCCGCATCACCGTCAACAACGACGATGCCGCCAAGGCCGTTCCCTACATCGTCGAAGGCATCCAGAAGAAGGGCTGGAACACGCCCATCATTGGCGACTTCCACTACAACGGCCACCTCCTTCTCTCCAAATACCCCGATACCGCGCAGGCACTCTCCAAGTACCGCATCAATCCCGGCAACGTCTCCATCGGCCGTAAAGATGACGACAACTTCCGCACCATGGTCGAGGTCGCCGTCAAGCACCAGAAGCCCGTCCGCATCGGCGTCAACTGGGGCTCGCTCGATCAGGCGCTCCTCACCAAGATGATGGACGAGAACTCGAAGTCATCCAATCCCCAGCCCGCGCGCGATGTCATGATGGAAGCGATGGTCGTCTCCGCACTCGACAACGCCGCCGCCGCCGAGCGCTACGGCCTCCGCCGCGACCAGATCGTCCTCTCCGCCAAAGTCTCCGGCGTCCGCGATCTCATCGACGTTTACACCGAGCTCGCCAGCCGCTGCGACTACGCTCTCCACCTCGGACTCACCGAAGCGGGCATGGGCATGAAAGGTATCGTCGCCTCCGCTGCTGGCCTCGCTCCTCTGCTCCTCGGCGGCATCGGCGATACCATCCGCGTCTCGCTCACGCCCACGCCCGGTGGCGACCGCTCCGAAGAAGTCCGCTGCGGCCAGCAGATCCTGCAGTCGCTCGGCATCCGCAGCTTCATGCCGCAGGTCACCTCCTGCCCCGGCTGCGGACGCACCACCTCCACCTACTTCCAGGAGCTCGCCGAGCGCATCCAGGGCTACCTCGTCGAACAGATGCCCGAGTGGAAGAAGCAATACGCTGGCGTCGAAGAGCTCAAGCTCGCCGTCATGGGCTGCATCGTCAACGGCCCCGGCGAATCCAAGCACGCCAACATCGGCATCTCGCTCCCCGGCACCTTCGAGGAACCCAAAGCTCCCGTCTACGTCGACGGCAAGCTCTACACCACGCTCAAAGGCGACCGCATCGTCGAGGAGTTCCAGGATATCCTCAACGAATACGTCGAAAAGCGCTATGGCAAGGTGCTCGTCGAAGCATAAAGCACCCGCCCATACCCTCCACTTCCGTTACCTCATCGCATTCGAAAGACTGCGCACGTTGATGCACGTCCCGCAGTACGAATCATGATTGCGCACCTCCGTCGTCATCTTCTCCGCCCACTCCGCGTCTCCTGGATTGTGTACCTGTTTCAGATAATCGCGATACTCCGCAAGCGCTAACAGCTGCGCTCGTTCCGACCCCGGATGCGCCCGCATCATCTCAATCGCCGTCCGCATCGTTCGATCCGCCTCTTCTATCTGGCCCGTCTTCCATCGCGCAAACCCAACCGCCAGCAATGCATGTGCAGCAGGCATCGAATCGGCCCCAAAATGACGACGCGCCAGATCCAAAGACCGCACAGCATCCTGCATCCCCTGTCCGCAGTTCTTCTGCATGCAACGCGCATACGCCAAAGCATTCAGTGCCGAGGTCACGTCCAGTAGCTCAGCATCATGCTCTGCCTCAAATACCTGAAGCGCATGATTCGCCTCCGCCTCCGTCTCCTTGAACTTGTGCTTTGCCAGATCGATCTCCGCCCGATGCCCTTCCGATCGCGCCGCATCCAGCGGAAATCCAAGCCCGCTCCGTATCTTTGCTGCCTGACTGTTGTAGCTCTCTGCCTCCTCCAGCCGCCCATATGTCAGGTACAGCATCGCGAAATTATCCAGCGCCACCGCATAGTTGCGAGCCGAGGAAGCATTGCGCTTCAGCAGATCAAGCGCTCGGATGTACGCGTCTTCCGCCGCATTGAAGTCCCCCGCCTTGCGATAATCCACCGCCAGCGTCGCCCACAGATAACCCATCCGCTCTTCAGAGAAGTGCTGCCGCTCTCCCGCTTCAATCATCCCGCGTTCGCTCGCAATCCTCGCCTGTAGCGCCGCTGTCGCATACGCCTGTGCTTCCGGCACACTTACTCGCGCAGCACCTTCACGCTGCGCATACATACCTGAAGTCCACAAAAGCATCGCCGCCGTAACAAGCCCCAGCAGCAAGCCAGACATCCTCTTTATGACCGAACTCCATCCGAATCCACGCAAATGCATAGCTCACCTCGTTCCTCGGGTTAATTACGAATCAATTCGTATTAAGCGAACGAGCTTCTCTGTCGATCGACGTATTGCGATCTCACAGCTTCCAGCGAAGCCCCTCCCGCATCGGTTATGCCGGATAGACTCAACTCAAATTAATTAGTTACACATTGTAGTAGTAAAAATTTACAGCTTGCTGTTTCCTGCTTTTGCGTCTTTTTTTGAAATGAAACCGACCGGCCTATCCCATTTCTACGGTCAGCGGATTAGACCAGCAGAACTCTTCTCGGTTAGGAAATTTCTGATTCTTGCATCGCAGCCTAAAGTCTTCCAGGATTCACTTGTGCATAGATACGGCGCCGTTCAATGCCCGTTCTCTCTTTGTGACGAACAGCACAAAGCCCGCATCTCGCCCTTCGTTACGCCACGATGAAGCATCGATCGGAATAAAGACTTTTGCAATGACACTTTATTGATTAGGAGTCGGTGCCCTACCTGGCTTTTGCGGCATCTGCAAAGAAATGCTGTTATATAGGGCGATTGCAGGGGAAGCAGCCAGGAATCTGCGGCAAAATCGCAATCCGAAAAAACCGAATGCGCAACGTGAGACATTCCCTCTAATCAATTGAAAATAATTGATTTTCTATTCCGGGCAAATCTTGAATTTCCACAGAATTTCTTGACACACCCAATATCATTAACTTAATGAAGTAAGGAAGAAACGCCCGGTCTCTGACCGGGCGTTTTCTTTTAAGTCCGGCCTCCGTAGGTCATCACGGTAACCGTTCCAATAAGGCCCTTCCTTCGAATACTTTGCGCGAATTCATACGGAGTCCCCCATGCATCTCGAACCCCGCCACCCCGAAGACGACAACAAGTTCAACCGCATCCGCTGCCGCCACACCAAACCAGATGGAGCACGCTGCGGCTCCCCCGCCCTCCGCGGCAGCAACCTCTGCCACTACCACAGCGAGGTCCGCGGCACTCCCGAACAGATCCGCCAGCGCAAGGCCCGCCACCACTCCTTCGCTCTCCCCTCACCCCGCAGCCGCGCCGGGCTTCAGGACGCTCTCGGCACCATCATGCACGCCATCGCCGGCAACGAGATCGATCTTCGCCGCGCCGGCCTGCTTCTCTACGCCCTCCAGATCGCTAATTCCAACCTCAACGAGCACCAGCGCACCCTCCCGCGCAACGCCCCAAACACCGCGCTCCTCGAAAACGGCCTCACTGCCGACCCGCCGTCATCCCCCGATAACGAACCCGCCCAACCCCACTACGGCTCCGGCCCGCGTCCTCAGTACACATCCAATGGTGAGCCGTTCTCCACCACACAAAACCATTCCACCCAGCCCACCTCACTCGACTTCACGCCTCCACCCGCACTCTGGCGCCGCTGCTCACCCGCAACCGGCAGGATGCTGCTCGAAACACTAGGCCGCCACCACGGTACCGAGCCACTTCCAGGCTCCCCCCAAGACCGCTTCGAAGACCGCTCCCAAGATCGCTCCGATAGCCACCTCCAAGACGCACAAACCGAGATCATCCCCTCTCTCGAAGCCGCATCTCTCGCTCCTGCCAGGTGCCATTCCGAACGAAAGCCGAGGGTTGCAGTCGAGAAACGGGGTCCCCGGCGAGCTTGCTCGTTGAGACAGGAAGAACACCCGTATCTTCGCAGGATCTCTGCAAAGCCACCGCACACTCGCTCCAAAAGTGCCCTTCTGCGCGAAGCGGTGCAGCCGTGCAGCCGATAGCCCCGCATTTTTCGCAGCATGCAGCAGCAAGCAACGACACTCTCCCCTGCTATCCTCCCTCTAATGGCCACCACGATCAAAAAAACCGCCTCTGTCGCCGGAGCCACCACCGCGCTCGTCCTTCTCACCGCACTCAATTTCGTCAACTACATCGACCGCTACATCCTCCCCGGTGTTCAGGAGCAGATCAAAGGCGAGTTCCATCTCACCGACGAGCACATCGGCACACTCACCTTCTGGTTCATGATCGCCTACATGCTCACCTCGCCCATCACCGGCTGGCTGGGCGATCGCTTCCCGCGCAAGCCCATGATCGTCATCGCTGCGCTCTTCTGGTCAGGCATCAACTTCTTCACCGCGTCGGTCAACTCTTACGGCTCGCTCAATCTTCGCCACGCAGCCCTCGGCATCGGCGAAGCCAGCTTCGGCATCTTCGCCCCGGCCCTGCTCTCTGACTTCTATCCGCCAGAACAGCGTAACCGCGTCCTCACCATCTTCAACATCGCCATCCCCGTCGGCGCTGCACTCGGCTACCTCGTCGGCGGCATCGTCGGCGAGCACTATGGCTGGCGCCACGCCTTCATCGTCTCCGCCATCCCCGGAGTCATCATCGCTCTCCTCATCCTCTTCTTCATGAAGGAACCAGCACGCGGAGCCAGTCAGCATGAGAAAGCAAAATTGGAGAAAGGCACCATCCTCACGCTTGTAAAAAACAAAGCATACTTGGCGTCGATCCTCGGTTACGCCGCCGTCACCTTCTCCCTCGGCGGCATCTCTTGGTGGATGCCCTCCTTCCTCCAGCGCGTCGGCGGATTCGCGCAATCGAAGGCAGCCTTCCTGATGGGCGCCATCACAGTCGTCACCGGCCTCCTTGGAACCATCACCGGCGGCATCATCGCCCAGCGCTGGTCGAAGAAAACTCCAAAGGCGCTCTACCTCGTGCCCGCCATCAGCGCCGCACTCGCCGTGCCGCCCGCGCTCGTCTGCTTCTTCGGCCCACACAACCTGACGATTCCGGCGCTGGCCGTGGCCATCTTCCTCATCTTCCTCGGAACCGGCCCCGTCAACGCCGCGACAATGAACGCCGTAAGACCCGAAGTTCGCGCCACCGCGATGGCTGGACAGCTCCTCGTCATTCACGCGCTCGGCGACGCGATCTCGCCCCGCATCATTGGAGCTGTCAGCGACCGCAGCACACTCAACCTCGGCCTCGGTTCAACGCTCATTACCCTGCTGCTCGCCGCCGTGATCTTCTTCCTTGGCTCGCGCTACGCACCGCCGCTCACCGACGATGAAGCCGCAGCCACAACATAAGGCAGTTCAACCGTGTCATTCCAGACGAGGTACAGTCGAGCAACTCGCGTTCCAGCGCGGCCACGAATGAACAGGAAGCAGACAACCGTTGATCCCTGCACTCAAAACAATCATCGAAATCCTCGCATGGATCACAGCCCTCGGCTGGCTCTGGAAAGCGATCACTGCCTGGCGAGGCCTTCCAACCATCCCCAATTTGCTCGAATCGAAGTTCAATCGCGGCCCACGCGATAATCCGTCGATCGTCGTTATCGTCCCCGCGCGCAACGAGGCCGAAGCCCTTCCAGCCTGCCTCGAATCGCTCCTCGCGCAGGACTACAACAACCTGCAGATCATCGCCGTCGACGACCGCTCCACCGACGCAACCGGTAATATCATCGACACTCTCGCCGCAAAGAATCCTGAAAAGCTCCGCGCCATTCACATCACCGACCTTCCCTCAGGCTGGCTCGGTAAAACGCACGCGATGGCGCTCGCAGCCCGCCACGCGCTCTCCGTCCATCGTCCCGATTACCTGCTCTTCACCGACGCCGACATCCTCTTCGCGCCTGACGCCATTCGCCGCTCTCTCGCCCAGGCCGTCGCCACCAACGCCGACCACTTCGTCACCTTCCCAACACCCATCATCAAAACCCGGGGAGAAGGTATGCTCCTCGGCTATCTCGGTGTGATGGGACTTTGGGCAACGCGCCCCTGGAAAGCCTCTGACCCTAAAGCCGTCCGCGACTCCATCGGCATCGGCGCCTTCAACCTTCTCAAAACCAGCGCCTACCAAAAACTCGGCGGCTTCGACGCTCTCCGCATGGAGATCCTTGAAGATCTCACTCTCGCCCGCAAAGTCAAACTGGCCCAACTCCGCCAACGCGTCGCCTCCGCCCCCGGAATGGTCAGTGTTCACTGGGCTGCGGGCATAACAGGGGTAATGAACGTCATGACGAAAAATCTCTTCTCCATCTTTCGTTTCCGTCTCTCGCTTGTCGTGCTCGCCTGCATCTGGATTATCGTGTTCTGTCTCGGACCTATATGCTTCCTCTTTCTGCCAGAGACCCGAACTGCAGCCTCATTGAGCCTGATCGCCATCGCAGTACTTTACGCTCTCTCTCGCCGCTACAGCTTGATTGCAACTTCTTACTGCATTCTGTTCCCGATTGCAGCCATCCTGTTCGTCTATTCCATCCTTCGCTCCACCATTACAACACTGAAAATGGACGGCGTTACGTGGCGAGGGACGTTCTATCCGCTCGCAGAGCTTAGAAAACATCTGACCGTACTTCGCTAGAGCTCATGACCCCAGCGCAGCAGACCATTGGAAGCAGAGATTGATACGTAGAGCTGGCAACAAAGCATAATTGCGAATAATCTCGGAACAATCATTTGTGGGCAGATACGGTTGGAACAGGAGCATTCATGAAGACAGTGCGACGATACCTGTCGAGTATTGCTGTAGTGCTATGCCTGACGATAACAGGCTGCACTGTAACTGTTGAGAAGGTGCCAGCATCTGCAGCGGGAGGACAAGCTCAACCTGCGCAGCAGAGTCAACCGGTACAGCCAGCAACGCAAACGCTGGATGAAGAGCAGCAGATCGGCCAGGAGGTCTTCGACCAACTGAAGGCCAAGGGCGAGATTATCGAATCGTCTCCTTTGTATGACCAGCTGCGACCGATCTCAGATGCGATTACGCAAGCCGCCCAACCGCAATATAACCACCCATTCAAGTTCTACCTGGTACATGAGGAGCAGCCGAATGCATTTGCAACTCCTGGAGGGAATGTCTATGTGGTGGATTCTCTTCTCTACTTTGTGAAAAACAAGGAACAGCTTGCGGGGACGCTCTGTCACGAGGTATCGCACACGATCCATCGCGATACGGTGACACTGATGGAGAAGCAAAAGAAGCTTGAGAGGCGTGAGGTTGGCGCCGCTCTATTGTTGGGCCCGACACGCGCACACCTACTGGCAATTGCGTTGCTGGGCAAGCTCAATTCGCTGGGATACTCGCGCGAGGTGGAGAAGCAGGCAGATCTGACGGGATCGGATATCTGCGCGCAGACGCCATACAATCCGTGGGGCCTCGTATGGCTGTTGCAGGATTTTAAGAGCGCTGGCGTCGGCCAGATTCCTCAACTGCTTTCAGACCACCCGAACGACCAGAATCGCATCACGGCGCTGAAACGTCACTTCCGGCAGAACCGTGCGGTGTTTGATCGATTCGATCCTGATCCGAAGTCGGCGACGCCCCTTTCGATTACAAAGGGCGCGCCGGAGGCGTTTCTGCATTAGGGAGCATGCAGCCATTATCTCCGGTGATCGGTGAGACGGAATGGAGCGCCCTGGTGCCGTTTCACAATGAGAGCATGGACAACGAACCATACCACAAGCGTGATCGTCGGGATGGCAAAGAGACATACGTTAAGAGAATTGAACACAGCTCACCTCCAAAGAAGTTAACTAGCTTGCCGGACGAGAGTCGGGCCGCCCACATCTGTATGAGGCAACGGAGACGGAGCAGGATCGACGGTAATCAAATTGACGACGGCTTTGACGCCTTTGGTGGAAAGAGCTGTACGTTCGGCACAGAGCCTCTGGAAGTCCCAGCGACAACTGCCATGAAAGATGGCAATGCCATCCCGCACGGTGACTTGAGGCATCCTGTCTAAAATACTTGTGGTGTTATGAAGAGCGGCAATGATGTCGTTAACGATCTCGCTGTCGGTTGGCACATGCGACGGGCTGACTTCGAGATGATTGATGATAGCGGTGGCACCATAGACAGCTTTGACAGCGTTTTCGGCCTCGATTTTTTCCACGCAGGTCTCAACTGCGCCCCGTAACGTGATCACTCCTTTGCGAACTTCAACACGAATATTGCTCGCATCGATATCAGACTGCCAATTCATCTGACGCATGATGTCGCACAGAATCCGTTCATCCGATTTTTTGGCGAATTCGAGAAGAGTAGGTGTCATAATCGCTCTCCCTTTACCTAGAGATTAGGGAGAGCAGCCATGACTGTCTGTGACCCCGGTCACGTTCAACCGAAGAAATCAGCCGCGAGGGCCTTTTGAACCCTTCGGACGTGGGTAGAAGGCTTCAACGATGGTGGAGATGCCGCCGCGCGGGCGGAAATCGCCGACTACAAGTGCCCACTGGGGATCGGTCGCTTTGACGACGTCATCGAGAACCTGGTTGACGATGTTCTCCTGAAAGATACCCAAGTTGCGGTAGGTGAAGAGATACTCCTTGAGGCTCTTCAACTCCATGCAGCGCTTGTGGGGCATATAACGGATGGTGAGGCGGCCGAAGTCAGGCAGTCCGGTCTTGGGGCAGACAGAGGTGAACTCGGGATCGTCGATGAGGATCTCGTAGGCCGGGAACTGGTTTGGCCAGGTTTCGATCTCTGGAAACTTTGTATCGAGACCGGCAGCGGCGTGGTCGTCGGTATAGCCGGTAGTGCGCTTGGGGGCTTTGTCCTTCTTGGGCATATTTCTATTTTACCTGCCTGAACAGCGGAGTTTGGCCATCACGGCGTTTGTCTGACGCACTGCACGTTTCCCAAGAACAAGATAGACATGATATCTTGCGGCATCCGTTAGAACTCCCCTCGGCCCTGTTGTGCGGCATTTACGAACGAACTGCATTCAGGAGAATCTATGGCAACAAATGCTGTATTTGCATCTACTTCGAGAAGAATTACCTACAGACCAGTCAATCGCACACTAGAACATGCCTTCTTCACGGGCATGGCGGTTTTGATGTGCGCATGCGTTTACATTGGATTTTCTCCAACCTATTTTCAGGCGGGGATCATTCACGCCCCGCTTCCCACTCCCATTCTTCATATTCACGGAGCGTTGTTCACGTTGTGGATGCTGCTATTCACCGTGCAAGCCGTGCTGGTGGCAGCGCATCGTGTGAAGCTGCACCGGACGCTGGGCACGGTAGCGTTCTGTCTTCCGCCGATCATGATCGTACTGGGAGTAATCGCTGCGGTGAATGCGCTGCATCGTGGCGTACAGATTGGTCCATTAGACCCGTCGACATCGTTTGCCATTCCCACGATTGGCATTCTCGGTTTTATTGTGGTGATCTACGCGTCGTGGAAGACGAGAAGGCAGCCCGATGTGCACAAGCGGCTGATCCTGCTGGCAACGATGGGGCTGGTGGAAGCCGCGTTCGGAAGGTTTCCATGGGCCAGGATGGGCCTTCCGCCTGCCGCTGGAGCACTGACGGGGTTAGGCATCCTGATACTGCTGTTGATTATGTATGACCTTGTTTCATTACACCGCATTCACCGGTCCACGATGTGGGCAGCACCGTTCACCTTTGCGGTAAATGCGCTGGCGGTTCCTATCGGCATGACGGCAGCCTGGCACAACTTGGCTGCCGCTATGAACCGACTGGTGAGCTAAAACTAATCTCTACGTCCCAGGGTTGGACGGTCGTCAGTGCTCGATGGCGCATTGGGATTGTTGGGGTCGTTGTTGCCTCCGCCAACGCGTCGCAGAGTGGGCTTGCCGTCCTTGCCCTTGTCGTTGAGCTTGCGCTTATTTTCGATGCGAGCGAGACGCGCTTTGACGTCATCGAACTCGGAGGTAGAGACGATATAGTCTGGCCGCGCCGGAAGAATGGTAGCGATCTCTTCCTCAGAATGGGCGATGCGGTCGGGTGTCTGCGGATGGTCGGAGAAGACCTTGGAGAGCGTCCCGGGCTTGTGCTTCTCGAGAGCATCGATCTTTTCGAAGAACTGAATGAAGGCCTGCGGATCGTACCCTGCCTTGTACATGTACTGGACGCCGAGCCAGTCGGCCTGGGCTTCGTCGACACGGGAGAATTTGAGGAAGGTAATGGGGATGGCGAGCTGCGCAGCCTCGTAGATGCCATAGCCGGTCCATGTTCCCTGCGTAAAGATGATGAGCGGGATCGAGCCGATCTGCGCATAGTTCATCTTGGTCATCTGGCGAGCGGCATGGTGTGCGCAGACGTGGGCAGTCTCGTGGGCCATAACACCGGCAAGCTCAGCTTCTTCGTCCGCTGCGAGGATAAGACCGGAGTTAACGTAGAAGAAGCCTCCAGGCAGAGCCATGGCATTGATCTCGTCCGAGTCAATGATCTTGATAGTGAAGGGTACCTTGCAGTCGGAGTTCTTGACGATGTTCTGTCCAACGCGATTTACGTACTCGACGACGACCGGGTCGGTGACCATATGAGCGGACTTCTCGATCTCCATGGCGTACATCTTGCCGTTGCGGATCTCCCAGTCGGTGGAGTACCAATTGCCCAGGCCGCGGCCGCCGATATTGCGGGTGCCTACGGCGTCGACATCGTCCTCGCTTCCCTTCTTAATATGCGGATCAAGAGCCTCGCCGGGAGATGGAAGGGAGTCGGCCTTCTTACTCGTGGTGTCTTTAGCGTTCTTAGAATCTTTGGAAGTGTCGGCAGTGCTGTCGGGCTTCGCGGACTTGTCGTCCGTCGCCTGTGGTGCGGAAGAGTCTGTCGTAGTGGGTGGCGGAGTGGACTGAGGCGTGGTCTGTGCGTAGGAGACGAAGGAGATGGTGAGCAGGGCGGCCAGACCGAGTTGCATTGTGCGGCGCATAGGGAGTCTCCTGAAAGTTAAGCCCCAGATCGCAGGAAGGCGAGAAGAGGCCCATACTGTTAGACGTAGTATGCGCTTCAAAAGTCGTGGTGGACAAGGCAAACGCTTTGCCCTGAGCTATCTGAACTTACCAGGAAGAGTAGGAAGTACCGTCGGCAGCGGCCCCAGCAGCGCCAGAATGGACGTCCGTGATGCCGGATTCAGTCTGATCAAGAGTTTGCAGGGTGTCGTCCTGAGCGGGAATCCAGGTGTCGGAGCGGTGGGTGAAGGGATCGACCGGCATGGTTTTGATGTAGCCCGACTGCACAAGGTCGTCGAGGGACTGCGGCGCTTTTTGCTTGTCGACAGTGTAGGAATCGATAGCGGCACGGAGGACGCGAAGGTCTTCTTTGAGCACGGCCTCGCGGGCGTGGCGGACGCTCTGCACATACATGGGCACGGCGATAGCGGCGAGCAGGCCGATGATGACCATAACGATCATCAGCTCAATGAGGGTGAAGCCTCGTTCGGCGAGGAGTTTCGCTCGGGTTGAAGAGAGTTTCACCATGAGGAATATTTTGTACCGTCGAGAGCCGTGCCGATGCTCTTGGAGTGGACGTCGAAAACGTTCTGGCCGCCGAAGGAGTCGGAGTCGGGGTCGTCCTGATTGGAGCGCAGACCCCACTCGTTGTTTCCAGTCATGGGATCGACAGGAATCTTGCGGAGGAAGCGAACTTTCTTGCCCTGGACATCCACACCGTCGACAAGCGTCTGGAGATCCGGGGGATAGCCCATGGAGTCGGCTTTGATCTGAAATGCCCCTTTGTCAGCCGCGTCTTTGTAGCGGTCGATGGCGGCGCGCATCTCCCAGAGGTCACGGCGCAACTCGCGCTCCTTTTCGCGGCGTACCTGAAAGCGCGCGATGGGAACGGCTGCGGTGGCAAGCAGGGAGAGGATGGCCACGACAATAATGAGCTCGACGAGCGTCAGTCCGGCTTCGGGGCTAAAGCGAATCGAATCCGAATTGTGCTGCACGATCACTTGACATGCACCGTTGCCTGAGAGCCTACGGCGGGCAGGCTGGTCTGCGAGCTGTTGCGCGCGCCGACCTTGACGAGGGCCAGGTTGGAGTCTCCTGCGGAGACCGCCTTGAAGGTCAGGGTGGCGATGCTTCCCTGACCGTTGACTCCAGGAACGTTGGGCGGCCGCGAGGTGGAGATGGTAACCAGACCGTTGCCCTCGTCACGATGAACGATAGAGACTGCCTGTCCATCGCGTGAGAGCAAGTCGCCCGCGTCAACGTTTACCAGCTGAAGGACGGCAGGGTTGAACTGGACCTGCAGCGGCACGGCATAAAGATCGCGCGCGTTAGCGGCATTGACGGAAACCTGGAAGGTACTTCCAACAGCCTGGTTGCCAGCCGGAGGTGCTACGGAGAGGCTGACGGGCGGACCGGTTGGTGCGGCTTGTTGCTGCGATACCGGATTGGCTGCTGGATTGGTTCCTGGAGCGGGCGGCGTTAGCGGAGCAGCCTGCTGCTTCATCTCAAGAGCAGCTGCGTTGGCAGCATTGGCTGCTGATGTGGGCTGCGTCGTAGTGGAACGCGCGCCAGCCGGTCTGACAGGGATATTGAGATCGCCAAGGGTGGGATCCTGACGAAGCTCGAAGGACTGGCCGGTACCGGTATCAATAGCGCGGGTGTTCATGCGCGTAAGGACGGATTCGCGGACGATGTGCGGGATGAGGAGAAAGATAATCTCGTTCTCCTGCACGTCTTTGTTATTGGTAGCGAAGAAATACTTGAAGAGAGGAAGCTCGCTGAGGCCCGGCGTTCCAGCGGTACTGCGTGTATCCGACTTGGTAACAAGGCCAGCCAGGATACTGGGCTCACCCTCCTTAAGCTGAATCACCTGCTCGACGGTGTTCTGACCGATGATGGGCTGGGTTACGCCGGAGATTGTAACGGAGCCCTGCTGCGAAGAAACCGTCAGCTTGGCTTTGAGGGTTACCTGGCGGTCATAGTGAACAGTGGGCGTAATGTCGATCTCGACGCCGACGTCCAGATAGGTGAACTGCGTTTGCACACCAATACTGGCAACACCAGTGGAGACGCCGGCATTATAGGAGCCGGTGGCGATGGGGATCTTCTGAGCGATCTTGAGGTCGGCACGCTGGCCATCGCTAGCGCGTACTCGCGGATTCTGCAGGATGCGTGTGTCGGAGGAAGAGAGCAGCGCGGTAAGCGTTCCTGCGGGAATAGTCACACCAAAATTAGTGGCGTTGATATTAGCCAGCGAGTTCAACGTGAAATTGGATGGTGTGGTGGTCGAGCTAGAAGAACTGGAACTTGAAGAGCTGGTGGAACTTGGCGATGCCTGCGGGGTAATGGTAATGGACTGCGGGAGGGTGAGCCCGAGATTGCGCGTCTTGTCACGATTGACTTGAAGAATGGCCACATCGATAACGACTTCGGGACGGGCACGGTCGATATCACCCATGAGCTTCTGCGCAAGAAGAAGCTGGTCGGGCGTGGCGCGCACGACGATTGCATTTTGCGACTGAACCAGGGTGATTTTGGTGCTGGGGTCCATCAGGTTGCGCAACGCGGTAAGAACCTCGTTGGCATCGGCCTGCTGTGAGGCGTTGGTGAGATAGAAGGTCTGGACGGCCATCTCGTCGAGGTCGCGGCGCTTGGTCTGATTGTTCTGCGCAACAAAGATCGTGTTAGAGGTTACGGGCTTGTAGAAAGTGCCGGCCTCAACCCCCACGATACGCAGAGCATCGGCGAGCGAGACGTTATTGAGGTCAACCGGGATACGCTTCGAGGTGTAATCGGGGTCGAAGATGACATTGAGACCAGCCATCTTGCCGATGGCCTGATAAATGTTCTTCACATCCTCAACCATATGAAGTGTAAGCGGATCGTTTGATACGGGCTTGAGCTCAATAGGGCCAGCGAGCGTAGCGTAATCTCGGGAGCCTGCATCAACACCTGGAGACGACAATGTACTGGCAGCGGAAGCAGGCGTGGGGGGAGCGGCAAGCTCCTTCTGAACCTGCTCTAGCTCCTGGGCAGCAGCCTGATTACCGCCATCGATCTGGAGTGCGCGAGTAAACTCGGCGAGTGCTCCATTGAGGTCGCCGTTCTGGCGCAGGACGCGGCCACGATCAACGTGCGAGACAGCGGCCTGGAAACGCATGCGCTCAAACTGAGCTTTGTAGCGCAGCTCTTTGGGCTTCTTCTCCGTAGCGTGTTTGTAGTCCTCGTAGGCGGTATCCCAGTCCTGGCGAGCTTCGGCTTCAATGCCTCGCTTGCTCCACTTCGCTGCGGACTGGGCGTGCGCAGCCGGAGAGCTGCCGGAGACGAGAAGGATAAGCACGATAACTGAAAGCGCCTCGACGGCGAGGAGGGAGAGCTTCGAGAGGACTGTCTTGTTGCCGCGACCCATTCTGTGTCTGTCTGCTTCCTTTAAATAGCCTTGAAGAGTGAGCCGTGAGCCAGAGAATACGCCTGAGCCGCGGGCGAGGCGAGTTCCTGGAAAGGCGTCGCCTGCCAGGCTGTCGCGCTCGGGTGAGTATAGCATTCTGGGCTTGAAGTTCCTTTGATTGAGCAGTGAAAGCCTTGAGTCCTTCCCTGAGGCTTAGACGAAAGCCAGTCCGTGGGGTGAGTAACCCGATGGTGGGATGAGCGATAGGGATTCTGAAGACGGCGGGAGTAAATCACAGGTCCTTCGGCTTCGCCCAGGCTGGAAGTGTGGTGGCGCGGGCCGTCACCTGTTAAAGTAGAAGATTCATGCCTCGTTCACTCTCCAACCCGACAACCGCTTATCAGCCTAAGTCTACGGCAGCCAAGCCCAAGGACCGCGACCCGGTAGCTTCGGGGGAAAGAGATGCCTCGGTGAACCGGGCTGCCAGCCATAACTACTTTCTAACGGACCGGTTTGAAGCCGGCGTAGCCCTGCGTGGAACGGAGGTCAAGTCGATCCGCGAGGGGAATGCCAACCTGAAGGACTCCTACGGCCTGCTGAAGGATGGAGAGTGTTTTTTGCTGAATGCGCATATCGGGCCGTTCTCGCATGGCAACACGATGAACCATGATTCGCTGCGCACGCGGAAGCTGCTGTTGCATAAACGGGAGATCAGCAAGCTGGAAGGGCTGACGAAGCAGAAGGGCTACACACTGATTCCGACGCGGCTGTACTTCCGCCATGGACGCGTCAAGTGTGAGTTGGCACTGGCTAAAGGTAAGCAGGACTGGGACAAGCGCGAGACAGAGAAGAAGCGCGAGGCAGACCGCGAAGCTCGAGCGGCTATGGCCAGGGGACAGCGGCGATAGTCCAGGCTGAATCCGGTATGATGCAAAAAGATGCAGCTCCCTCTTCCTTCAGGGTGGGGATGACAGGTTGTGTCACAAGCATTTAAAAAATCTGTGAATGATTGATAATGCTTCAGTTGTAGGGTTCCGCACGGGCAACTCGCGCTAGGATAAGACCATGGAGACGAAGCTTATTTTTCAGGATCCGGCGGGCCTGGCTACGCCGATGCTTGCAGTGTTTGCGGTGGATGTCGCTACGGGGAAGGACGCCGATCCGCTGGTAGCGCTGCTGACAACCTCGGATGCAGTGAGTAATGCTGCGGCTCCGTCCTTAGCTTCAGGCGAGTTTAAAGCAACGCTCGGAGAACAGCTCTTATTGCATTCGCCGGGTGGCCTGAAGGCCGAGCGGCTCGTTGTGGTGGGATTGGGCAAGGCCAAAACGCTCTCGGTGGACGAGGTGCGAAAGGGTGCAGGGACAGCTGTCCGGTCGGCTAAGCCGCGCGGGATACGCGAGATGGCGATTGCGCTTCCTGAGGACTACGCTCTGGACGACGAGCACCTGGAGACGCTTCCTGGCCGGATGTTGAGCCGTTCTATTGTCGAGGGCGCTCTGGTGGGCGAACTGGACTGGGATACATACCGGAGCGACAGGAAAGACCGCTCGGTGCACGAGCTGACAGTAGTGGCCAGAGAAGTTGAAGAAACAACAAAGAAGGAGATCCAGACTGGCTTTGAGGAAGGCCGGGTTATCGCTTCGGCGCAGAATTTTGCCCGTGCGTTGGTGAATGAGCCGAGCAATGTGCTGACTCCAACGGAGCTGGGCAAGCGCGCAGAAACAATGTGCGACGAGGTGGGCCTGAAGTGCGAGGTCTACTCGACGGAGAAGCTTCTGGAGCTTGGGATGGGTGCATTCCATGCAGTAGCGAAGGGATCATATGAGCCACCGGCCCTGATCGTCATGACATATGAGCCGAAGCCGGAGAAAGGCAAGATACTGCCGAAGGATACTCCGGTGATTGGACTGGTAGGCAAAGGCATTACGTTCGACACAGGTGGCATCTCAATCAAGCCGGCCGACGGCATGGAAAAGATGAAGTACGACATGGCCGGAGCAGCAGCCATGATCGGCGCGATGCGAGCGATTGCGCAGCTGAAGCCAGCGGTCAAGGTAATTGGCATTGTCTGTTCGGCAGAGAACATGCCGAGCGGACGGGCCTATAAGCCGGGCGATGTACTGAAGGCGATGTCAGGCAAAACGATTGAGGTGCTGAACACGGATGCCGAGGGGCGACTGGTGCTGGCCGATGGGCTGCACTATGCGAAAACGCTGGGCTGCACCCATCTGATCGATGCAGCGACACTGACGGGCGCGTGCGTCGTGGCTCTTGGAATGATCAATGCGGGGCTGTTTGCAAACGACGAAAGCGTGTTTGAGAAGTTCCTCGCCGCAATGAACGTATCGGGAGAGAAGTTTTGGCGGCTTCCCTGCACCGACGATTACAAGGACACGATCAAGAGCCAGATTGCGGACATTATGAACACGGGAGGATCGCGTTGGGGTGGTGCGATCTCAGCCGCGATGTTCTTACGGGAGTTCGCGGGCGACACGCCGTGGGTGCATCTGGATATCGCGGGTTGCGCGTGGAACGAAGAGCTGAAGCCGTGGCTGGCAAAGGGCCCAAGCGGGATTGCTGTGCGTTCGATTGTGGAGTGGGTGCGAACGTATTCGGCTTAAGCCAGTTCAAGCAAAAAGAAGAGCGTCCCGTTGGACGCCCTTTCATTTTTGGGAAAAACTACATACGCTCCGGGGCTTCGATGCCGAGGTAGCCGAGGGCGCGAGTCATCTCTCTTTGAGCAACAGCGGCGGTCGCGAGGTAGAGGCTTTTCTTCGTCGCGTCTTCCTCGTTGATGATGTGATGACGGTGATAGAAGTTATTGAACTGTTGCGCGAGCTGGAAAGCGTACTTGGCGAGGTAGGCCGGCTCGGAGGTGGCGATAGCCTGCTCTATGAGCGTGGTGAGGCGTGAGGTGAGCAGCCAGGTCTCCCAGAGCGTCGTTCCCTCCTCGGAGTTGAGGATGGGGGCAATATCAAGATGGGCGAGCGATGTAAGCGCAGCCTCGGCAGTGGTACCTACCTTGCGGAAGATATTAGCCGCCCGCACGATAGCGTACTGCACGTAGGGACCGGTCTCGCCTTCAAAGCTGAGCGCATCCTTGAAGTCGAAGGCAATAACCGTGTTGCGCGTGTAGCGCAGCATGAAATAGCGGAGGGCCCCGACTGCGATCTGCGAGGCAATCTTTGCGCGCTCGGCTTCGGGGATGTCAGCATGGCGGGCATCGACTTCGGTACGCGCGGCTGCGGTGAGTCGATCAATGAGATCGTCAGCCTTGACGCCAAAGCCCTTACGACCGGAGACCTCGATGTAGGCACGCTTCTGGTCTTCTTCGCTGATGGGGTAGCCGAGATCCATGGCGCAGCGCGGCGTGAGCGCGACCATCTCATAGCTGAAGTGTGTGTAATGATCGGCGGCTTCGGTAAAGCCCATGCCGCGGAGGGCAGCAATAACGTTGTTCTGCGGATCGTTCTGGCGCGAGTCGATGACGTTATAGATGGCGTCGGCATGGCCAAAGCTGGGCGCGCCTTCGTCGCTGGGACCATCGGTAGAGATCCAGCACATGTGCGTGGGGTACTGGTGAAATTTCTGGTAACCGAAATCCTTACCGGGAAGCAACCCAAACTTCCAGAGGTGGTAGGCGATATCTTTGCCGACATAGGTAACAGTACCGTTGGAGCGGACAATGACCTTGGCATCCTCGTCCGGGCCATCCGTTTCCTGCTCGGCTTCATTCCCGGCGCGGCGCATCACCCAACAACCTTTATTCTTGCCTTCCGTCTCGAGGTAGAGGACACCTTTGTCGATCATGAGCTGACGGGCGGCGTCCCAGAAATGGAGGTGAAGGATTTCACTCTCGCGAGGAAGGAAGTCGTACTCGATGGAGAGACGCTCCATGGTTTCGAGGTGGCGACGGAGGACGGCAGTAGCAATAAGATCCGCGATTGTAGCAGTGTCGTTGCCTCCCTCTTCGAGGGCGTGAAGGGTCCGAAGGCGAATCTGCTTGCGCGCTTCAACTTGGGCAGGATCAGCTGTATACCACTGCGAGACGCGGGCGTAGAGATCCCAACAATAAAAGTCGATGCGCTCGCCTTTGACTGCAAGGTCAGCGAGGAGTTGCTTTGTTGCAGCAAGATCCTTGCCTTCCAGATGGACGAGACCGACGACAACGTCGGCCACCTGGACGCCGGTGTTGTCGATGTAGTTCTGAACGCCGACCTGATAGCCGGACTTGTAGGTGTCAGAACGGAGAAGTCGCTGAAAGCTGTCCCCGAGAATAGCGTTGCGCAGATGGCCAATATGAGCGGCCTTATTGGGGTTGATGCTGGTATGTTCGACCAGACGGAACCCCGGACCGCCAATATCAGCGTGCTTGTCCTGAGCGATGTGGCGGGCAACGAAGGCACGGTCGAGGCGAATGTTGAGGTAGCCGGCACCGGCGACCTCGACAGAGGTGATGCCCTCGGGGAGCTGCACGGAAAGCTCGGCTGCGAGTTCCGCAGCAATAGCGCGGGGGGCTTTGCGCAGGCGTTTAGCAAGCTCGAACGCTACAGGCAAAGCGAGTTCCCCCAGAGCGATGGATGGAGGTTGCTCGACGGCTAGGCTCGAGAGGGTGACGTCGTATTTCGAGGCGAGAATGGCCTGAATGCGGGCAGTGAGCGACTGCTGAATTGTGCGATACATGCTGGTTGTCTTTCTAGTTTACGTGAGGAAGCTGTAGTTCCCTAAGCATCCGGCAGTTCGCGTGGGAGCGTTTCGATCTCCTGGAGCAGCGGCGTGCGATTGTGAATGCGGACGCGATGGAGGAGGAAGATAATGCCTCCGGCCCCAGTTACAGATATGAGCAGCCACGCGTGGAGAGCAAGACCGTAGAGGGCAGCGTGCGGCTCGTTAGCGCTGTGGGAGACAAGCGAGGTTTTGACAGCCCACTCGAAGGTACCGATTGCTCCAGGGGAGCTGGGGATGAGATAGGAGAGGTTGGCCACGGAGACGGCTTGCCATGGCCCGATGTGATCGACGGCAAGATCGATAAGACGGGCTCCAGAGACAAAGATCATGCCTTCACAAGCCCAGATGATGCACGACTGGAGGAGGAGGAGGAGCGAGCCGGCGATGCCGATCTGGCGGATGCAGTCGAGAGCCAGGAGGAGCCAATGCTCAATTTTGTGTAACTTCGAAGTTTGGCCGGGGTCTTTGTGGAAACGGGCAAAAAAACGCTGAATGACGGGCTCAAGCATGCGTGCGCCGAGCAGCAGGATAAGCAACCCCACGGAAGAGATTCCGAGGAGAACTTCGGCAGTAAGCCTCGAGTGTGGGTTAACGTTTTTGCCCATGAAGGCAACGAAGAGGAGCACAAGGACGAAGATGTCGAGGAGCTTTTCGAGGATGACCGTCGAGAGAATCACGGAAGGAGACGCTCCGAGGTCACCAGCGTAGGTAAAGACGCGCATGATGTCGCCAATACGGAACGGCAGGATATTGTTGGCGGCAAGCGAGGTCATCAAGACGCGAGCACACACAGGAAAGCGGGCACCGGTAGAGCGCATCATGCGGGTCCAGCGAACACAACGCAGGGTGTAGCTGGCAAGGGTAAAGCCGAGGACGCCGAAGACCCAGGCAGGATTGGCGAGGCGCAGGGAGCGGATCTCGTCAAAGGAGATACCGCGGAAGGTGTACCAGAGGAAGAAGGCGCTGACGAGAAGGCCAGGGATGGTTTTGAAGAGATTTCGGCTGCGCGGCTGGGTCATTGAGACCTGTGGGGAGGATTAGATTGGTACAACAGATGAAAACCCATAGACATTTTTATTGTAACGTTATGATTCTTAGCTTTGAATGTAGACCAACGATGTATATCGTGCGTCTTAAGCATCAGAGAATGTAAGAGATGTCTAGCTGTGCTCCGTGAAATATGAACCGAATGCAGGACTTGGCGGCGATTGAACTAAGCCGCTGTGATTGAGGCCTAGATTTTCAATCCGCGCCAGGAGCACACTTTTTGGTGACATCGGTACTGTTTCAAAAAAATTCAGCGAAAATCCCAGATCAAGAGCTGACACGAGAGAACCGGGCCTATGCCGCGGGCCTGATTACAGGGCTGACGGCTGCCGCATTGTTTATCCACGGATTTCACCCTTATGCCGAAGACGGCGGCTTATATCTGGCCGGCGTAAAACGGGTGCTGGATCCATCGCTATATGCAAGCAGTCCTGAGTTCGTGCTGGGGCATCTGCGATTTTCCGCCTTTGCTCCAGCAATGGCGTGGATGGTTCGAACAACGGGGATACGGCTGGAGGCTGTGTTGCTTCTGGTGCACCTGGCCAGCATCTGGCTTACCCTATGGGCCGCCTGGATGCTGACACGGCGATGTTTTGTCTCGCTGCGACAAAGAACAGGCGCAGTAGCATTGCTCGCTGTCTGGCTGACCCTCCCTGTGGCCGGGACTTCGTTGATGCTGATGGACCCATATGTGACGGCTCGCAGCATCTCGACTCCACTGACTTTGCTGGCGCTGGTGTGCGCGATTGATTTTTTGCGCTCCCTGCGGAATGGCAGTGAGCACTGGGGATGGTCGAGGCTTGCCTTCGCTGTCGTAACGCTGGCTGTTGCGGGACTAGCGCATCCATTGATGGCTGCATACGGGTTTGGCTGCGTGTTGACACTGAGCACAACGATGCCGGAGAGCCGTACCACGCGAAGAGCGGCCATCATAGCGCTGGGAGCAGCAGCGATTTTGGTTGCAGCTGGGCTCACGGCCGTCGCACAGCCGGAAAGTGTGGCCTATCATAGCGTTGCGATGTCACGCGCTTACTGGTTTTTAAGCGCATGGCGCTGGTATGAAGTGGTCGGTGCGGTGGCCCCGCTGGCGATCCTTGGCTTCTTTGCATGGCGCGAGCCAAAAACACACTCGGAGCGATGGGCGCTGACACAGATGTGCGTTACAGCCGGGTCGATCGCTCTGGTAGTTGCCTTGCTATTTGCGCGTGAAGGATCTGCAACCCACATCGTGGCACGTTTGCAACCGATGCGAATCTTCCAGCTGATTTATATCGTCATGATCTTGTTTCTGGGAGCGTCTCTGGCGCGGTGGATGGGAAGAAGAACGCTACGGTGGGCGGGTGTCTTTGCCGTACTGGCCACGATGATGTATTTTGCCGAGCGCGCGACCTTCCCAGCTTCGGCGCATATCGAGCTGATGGAATTTGGCAGCCAACCGGTGAATGCCTGGGCGCAGGCCTTTGAATGGGTCAGACAGAACACACCCAAGAATGCCGTATTTGCGCTAGATGCGGATTACATTACAAGGCCAGGCGAAGACGCACAATGTTTTCGCGCGATTGCAGAACGAAGCGCACTACCGGACTACTCAAAGGACGGGGGCGAAGCAGCCATTACGCCTGCGTTGACGGAAGAGTGGAAAGCCGGTCAAGATGCGCAGGAGAGACTGAGCGAACGGAGTGATCGGGAGCGGTTAGCATCCCTTGCGCCCAAGGGAGTGGAGTGGGTGGTTTTGAAGCGTGACGCAGTCACCGGATTTTCGTGCGATTACGCCAATGCGGCGGTAAAGGTATGCCGTCTGCCGAACGAGGCTTCGGCAGACAGCGACAGGCTCAGTTTGCAGCGCCAGCAGGCTTTGCATCAGACACACCAGCAGGCGCAGCGGTAAGGACGATGTTTTCCTGATCCTTCGATTCGAACTTGCTATAGAAGGAACGCAGGTCGGGATACTCCTTCGGCATAAAGAGGATCTCAGCAATAGCGAGATTACGCCGCACCGTAACTGAGTTCGTTGTCGAATCCGACGTCATGGAATAGACGGCATACTTCTGGAACTGTTGCTCATTTTTAGTTGGAACGGATTCAATCTTGATGCTGGCAGGAAATTTGATTCGGACGGCGTCCTGCATGTAGCTGGGATAGTGGAAGCTTACGGCGATCTCACGCTTCTCGTGCGGGAAGGTAGCCTTCTCGTTGCTTACGAAAATATCGCTCGGCAGAAAGAGGCGCTTGCCCGTGGGAGCACCGATGGGCCCTTTGATGCTGTAATTGACAATGAAAGGCTCCTCATAAGCTGTAAGGTTCTGGATGGAACCGACCTTGACTTCGACACCTCCGGGGAGGAGATGCTCAAGGCTGGTCTTCAGCTCTTTATTGAGGCTGGTCTCGTCACCGGAAAGAGCGCTGTGACGCCACGCAATTGCTGGCGCTCCGGTAAAGGTTATCTTGATCGACCCGGTGACCTCGCCATGTTCATCCATCACGAGATCGGCGACGCGTGTGACGTGCGATGCTGTATAGGGTTCGCCAGCAGATTCAGCCGTGGCCGTTCCTCCATCCACTTGGCGAATGCCAGCGGCAAAGGTGTGCTTCCAATCGAGGTGGCCATAGGGGCAGTAGCGGGTTCCCGGATCAAACATCTGGTCCTTGCCATTTACAGTGACGATGGCAACGAGGTCGTCGAGTTGTGACATGCTGAGATAGCTGGGGACAAATATACTGCGACTACGATTGGTCACGGCGAAGACGTAGGCCTTCATACCTGCGGCGCGGGCAAGAGCGACAAAGAGCTGCGTGAGCTGATCGCCCGAACCGCGTTTGCGATCGAGGATATCTTCGGTGGACTTCACATCGTGCAGACCCGCAGCTTTATCTTCGGTACGATCGTGCTCGCGAGTAAAATCCGTATTCTCCATCTGCATGACGGCAGCGTAGAGTTTGTGCAGCTTTTGCTCCTGTGTGTCATTAGGAGCCGTCAGGTCATGGGCAGCAGCGGAGACTTTCGGTCCTGGGCCGATGAATTTATCTCTTTCTTTGGACCAGTCTTTACCTTCACTCTTCCAGTACTCTTCGCCACTGCGGTAGGGCGAGTAGTAGAACAATACACGATAAGTAAAGCTGGAGATGGGCGGCATAAACTCCTCCTTCGGCGCGGGAGGAATATCGTGCACGTTCAAATCGAGGAGCAACTGACCATCCTGCATGCCCATGGGTGGAAGGCGAGTTTGCTTAAGCTCGGTACCTGCAGGAAGAACGGGAAACCAGCCAATGGAATTCGTGAGTTGTTCATGACTACCGTGCCTGGAGACAAGCTGCTCACTCGTTGGTTTCCATAGATAGTGGCCTTTACGAGTATAAAGTTCAGACTGGATATACCAACTTGGCGAGAAGAAGTAGTGATCGTCGTAGCGTAAAGCGTAGCGGTATTCGATGATGCTGCCGACCTCGACGTCGGGCATGGTGAAGACCTTAGCCATGTGCTTATAGCCTTCGTAGCCCTGGGTCTTTTCAATGAGCTTCTCGTACGGTTTGCCGGTGAACGGAATGATGGTCCCGTCAGGGTGGATGGTACGCCCGGCAATATCGCTGACGGTATAACCACCACCGCTGTTGGAGGAGCCATACCCCAATTCGACATTGGCATACTTCTTCCCTTCCTCCGTCAGCACCTTGAGGCGAACATAGACGCTCCACATATGGAGCTTGTCCTCGGTGATCTCTTCACGGTTGAGGTAGACTGCGGCTGCTCCCGGGACCTCAGGGATGGATTTCATGGATAGCTCTTCAGGAGTTGGAGCAATCCATGGATCGGCGGCGTGGAGGAAAGGCGTAATACAAGCGGCTAAGGCCGCCAGTGTCGTGTAGATAACGCGACGATTGATTCCGTACATATCTGAATCCTTTTCTTTCAGGTACAGCAATTGCTCCTCGATAATCTTTACTGCTTTTTGAGGACGGCCCGGCTTTGTTCATCGGTTGCGATGGTGCTGGAAAGCTTTTGCAGGTCGGCGTACTTCTCGGGTGGCAAAGTGACCTGACGGACGGTGTAGGTGCGTGCGTAGTGAAGTGTGCTGCCTTTGACCTCGCTGGAACTTTGGTACGAAGCAAAGCCAAGATCGAGTTTGACTGCAGGCGGAAGCTCATCGACGACGTAACCAGATGGAAGTTCGATGGTGTAGTCATCGATGGCCTGCATGGTCTGGCTGAGGTCAATGGGGACGGTACGGCGTTCGTGATCAACCGATGGGGCCTCGCTACCCAGGATGCGAGGACGTACCATGAGCAGTTGCCCCATGGAGCGAGCGTAACGTTCGACATCAAGGGTGTAGCTGTTGGTCAGATCTTTGTTCAGCGATTCAGCATTCTCAACCTTCATGTCGGCAACCTTGAAGGTTGGAAAATCCTGTTCGAGAGCATGGTCGATAAATTCGCTCTGCTCCTTCGCGTCGCCGTTGGTATAAAGTGCACGACGACGCACTGAGACATCGCCGAAGCGCTTCTCGACGACCGTACCTTTGAGTGTGCCATCGGCATCAAGTTGCATCGTTGCGGCACGGCGAACAGTGTTGAGCTCAGGCGCGAGCAGAGGTAGAGCGATGACCTGACTATCCACCCCTTCCATCAGAACCCCGTAGCTGCCTTGCAGGTTATGCTCAAGCTGGCCGAAAGGAGTCTTCTCCCATGTGGGATCGAAGATGAGATAACGACGG
The DNA here is from genome assembly GCF_025264665.1 of Edaphobacter flagellatus. NCBI lineage: Bacteria > Pseudomonadati > Acidobacteriota > Terriglobia > Terriglobales > Acidobacteriaceae > Edaphobacter > Edaphobacter flagellatus. The sequence continues at coordinate 4,273,383 of NZ_CP073697.1, read as the reverse complement.
CCGGTCTTAGCTGTGACGACGCTGCGCAGTTTGGGAGAATCGTAACCTTTGGGAATCTCGATGGCCGCAATCATGTGGTTGCCAACGATAGAGGGGGCGTCGGGGTCGATAACGCCGCGACGCGTATCGACCATCAATAATGCGGCGTGAACGCCGACGGTTGAGAGCATCGAGGAGAGCAGAGTCGCCTTGTCTTTGCAATCACCATAGCGGTTGCGATAAATATCACTGGCAAAGTGGGGCTGATAACCGCCGATTCCCATCTCGATCGCGAAGTAGCGAACCTGCTTCTGAACAAATTCTGCGATGGCCTCTGTCTTGTCATAGAAATCGGACTTGCCTGCAACTAGTTCAATTGCCTTTGCCGAAATCTCAGGGGTTGAAGCCAGCCGCGGGTGTGAGAGTCCGTCGTACCATTCACCAATGCTCTGCCAACTATCCTTCACATCGGCCGATTTTGATGCGGACGAGTAATGGATAGTCATCCGCCCTGCGAGCGAAAGCTCAGAAGGACGATGCAGTACGTGCTCGAGATCAATGGCAGGAGTTTCATTCATCTCCCAGCGCCAGCGACGGTTCTCTAGATCTGCTTCTTTAACCGAGACGTGATGCGCCCAGACGGTCGAGTAGGTGAAGCCTGCAGGAAGCTCAAGAGTGAAATTCTGGTTCAGGCGTGGAGTATTGCTCTGGAAGAACCATGTCGTCTCAGCGACGTACGGCCGAACCCGCTGCTCGTACTCGTATGCAATGACTCCCCCCGGATCCCGTCCTGGAGGCCTAGCTGCTTTGATCCGTTCGTCGTCATAAAGATTTCCCTGCCCCGGATATCCCAGTTCGACGATCTCTTTGTCATTTACAGAGAATTCGTGGCCGTCGGGAGAGATGCTCCATACATGCAAGGAAAGTATCTTGCGGTCGTTATCGAAGGAGACAAAGACGAGGCCTTCATCGCGTCCCTGCGGCCGGAGAATCTTGATGACACGACGAACGTGTTCGACTGCGGTACCGTCAGGAGCCACTGTATAGGTTGTATTGTCGAGGAGAACAACAGCATTGGTATTGGCCGGATAAGCTGGGAGCTTTTGCGCGGCTGCCGTACGCACCCAGTCGGGCACGCTATCTTTTGCAGCGCAACAAAGCGATGTGGAGAGTAGAAAAACAGAAACAAGGAAACGGGAGTAAAACCTTCGCAGAAAGACGTTCAAGTCGTTCATGAAAAAACCCTGTCCGCAGCAAAATGCCATAAATTGCTGCAGAGGCTAACTGTTGACGATGCCGATTTTATACGTTGAACCGAGCAGAGATTCAACCAAAATAATGCTGGCTGTCAGTTCCCCATTTAGGAACATTGTGAAAGCAAGCTGTTTTAACTTGATAGGCCCCCATAGTATGGGGGCCTATCAAGTTTCAAAACGACTAAAGACTATGGCACACGCAGTGGGCGGAAGCCGGTATTGGGTGGGAAGAAGCCGCGCGACGAGCTTTCGGTGGGGATCTGCGATTTGAAGAGATAGCGCACGAAAAAGCCGCCAGAAACCATGTTGTAGTTACTCGTGTTGTTGGCAACGACGAAGCCTCCGACATACCAGCGATCCGTCACACGGTAAGCGCCCTGAGTATCGAGCCCGTAATTGAGTCCTGTGCTGCTGTTCTGCGGATAGTACGCATTACCGGATGAGGTCTGGAGCGGCCGGTCGAGCGGATAGAAGGGCGCGCTCTCTTCCTGGAATGTCTGTACACCTACGCTGCCATTGATGGTGAAGTGGAAGTTTTTGCCGTAGTTGCCTTCGTAGACGATGGGCACCGAAGCGAGGAAGTAGGCATTGGGGCTGAAGTATCCGCCCTGGCCATATGTCATGCCGCGCTCGTTGTGGTCATAGTGCATCCCGAAGAAGTTGGCGCCCATATTAAGTTTGCCAAAGCCGGGAAACTGACGAACCAGGAAGTAGGCACCCATCGTGCCGTCATAACGCCGGTTCTCGAGGACATGGTAGCCCTCAATGTTATAGCCGCCTCCCTGCGCGTAGAAACCGGCGCGTTCGTTGCCCACCTCAATGCGGATACCGCCACCAGTGGAGACAACGCCACCCCAGATATTCCCCTGATAGATGGGCGAGATGCTTCCCGGATCACGCAGTCCAGCGTAGGAGAGCTGCGTGTCTTTAACCGAATCACGATCACCGAAAAAGGTGATGGGGCCCCCGAGAGGCTTCCAACGGAAGTGGCCGATGACGTTCGAAACGAGGAATTCGTAAGGCGTATAGCCGACCGCGAGGCCAATGTTCTGTGTGGTGAGCTGGATCTCTCCGCCAATACCTGAAGAAAATTGCTGCGATGGCGCAACAAGGGCATTGCCAGGCAGGGTGCCAAGCACCGGGATGATGCCGCCGGTCTGGTTCTGGAAGTTCGTGGTGTTGACAGCCCCGGAGTTAAGGAAGACTGCGCGCGGGATAACCGTTGCACGCAGTGTCTTGCCGAGAACGGCCGATGCTTCGAAGGGTGTCTCAAGATCGGTGAGACGATCGAAGCCCGGAGTCCCGCTGCGATAGCGCGCATAGGCTGCGCCGCCCATCCAGCCAGAGTAGGAACCTTCAAGAGCAGCAAGCTCCAGCTCAGTCTTTTCGCGTTGCGAGAGTGGACCACCACGAACAACGGCACTGGGATCATACGAGCCGCGCAGCGGAGGCACATTCTTGGCGACCAGATCCGCGTCGGTTGGCGGTATTCCCTGTGGCGGCAACGGATTCAGAATAGGGTAACCGGAGTCCGTAATGGGACGTTGGACATTGGGATAACTGAGTGGTGGCTGAGCAGTGGCCCGAGGAGCAGCCACGCTGGATGTGGACGACCTGCGGCGGGTTGTTGAATATGGAGTCAGATTAGGCTGCGGGTACTGTTGTCCATAGCTGTCACCTGCCTGCGGGTTGTACTGTGCATTATGTGTGTTGAGCGCAGTATCTTCCGGAGGATTGCTCTGCCCTACCATCGGACGGCTGGAACGGGCCGAGCCGATACGAGCGTTCGGCATATAACGCGCAGTCGGAAGAACATCAGTGACTTCCTTCTGCTGAGGCTCGACGCGCGGCGTTGCATCGCCAAGCTGCACAGTTGTGGGAGTGGGTGTATAGCCCCACCCAGAATTCTGAACGGCAGAAGACGGAGCCTGCAGAGCGGCCTGAGCCGTTGTATCGACGGCGTTCTGAGTTGCTGGTGTATAGGGGACATACGAGCCGTAAATCTCCTGTTGCGGCCGATCCGTAATCAGCGGCTGCGACTGAGCCTGCTGCGTAAGACGCGCTACCTGCTGGCGCTGATACTCATCAATGGGAGCCTGTTGCGAAGACGCTTCGATGATCTCTGATGGAGGTTGGCTTACGCCGACAGTCGAAGCCGGGCTCGAGGGCTGTGGAACAAAATCGCCAAGACGAGCAGTCGTTGCTGGTTGCGCGCGGCGGGAGGCGGGGTTCGCCATGTACTGCGGAACAACACTAGAGTGGCCAGAATACGGTCCTTGCGGTTGAACCGGAGCCTGCCCATAAGAGTTGGAGTAGCTGGGAAGATATGGATGCGATGGCGACTGCGACGATCCATCGATATCAGATCCATCGGAGACACCAAGCAGCGTGGCGAGATCGGCTGCGTGCGCAGCGCTAGGCAGGCCACGGACAGGTGCGGGCTGGCTAAGCTCGCTGGCAAGCTCGGCACCAGGATCGCCGGGAGGCATGGCGGCGAGAGAGGCTTTAAAGTAGTCCGCGGCACGTCCGCTGTTACCGCGAGCCTGCTCGAATCGAGCACCCAAGCCCAGCATCTCCGAGTCGCGCGGATACTGATCGAGGCCATAGCGTAGCCACGTCTCGGCATCTTTAGTATCGCCTGCCTGAAGCGCAGCGCCTACGGCGGTCTTGTAATCGGAAGCAGTCGCGGAGGTCATATCCTGCGACTGGAAGATCAGAACAGCCTGTTTCGATTGCCCTGCGCGAGCATATCCAGAAGCGAGAGCGCGCAGGACACCGGGATTATCGGGAAACGCCTTCGCCGCTGCATTCAGGATTGCCAACGAACGCTTGAGGTTACCTGTAGCTGCCGTTTGATTGGCACGACGAACAGCCCAGTTCGACCAGATGGTCTGGATTGTTCGGCGCTGCTCGTCAGTAAGATCGGGCCGGCTTCCAAGCTGCATGAGTTGACGATAGAGCCCGGCGTCATTGCCTCCGTTATAAAGCAGCCATGCGTCCTGAATGTCGATATCAGCAGGTGGCGCAGTGTTCCGCATAGCATAGTGCTGTTGTACGCGCTGCATGAAGACCATCGCCTGCTGCGGCTGACCAAGCGCGTTGTAAACAGCGCCTACGGCCTGCAAATATTCGGGATCGTTCTCCAATTGCGTGCGAACGCCAGCAGGAATCTGCTGAACCTGCGCCAGCGCCTCCTGATCCCGGCCGGTCCCGTGGAGGATGGTCACAAGGCCCTTCCACGCATCGGCGCGCTGCGGATCATCCGCGAGAATCTTGCGATAGATGGGATAGGCATGCTGTGCATCGTTACGCGTCAGATAGATTCCTGCAAGCTGAAGCAGGACGCCAGTTGAGGGCTTCTGCCCTGCCTGCATCTGGGTGGCAACGGACTTTTCGAGGATGTCTTGCGCAATATCGAGCTTGTTCTGCGACTGATAGATCGAGGCGACTGTGGTCTGGAAGCCAGGATCACGCATCGCCATCTGATAGGCCGAAGGTGGCATGCTTTGCAGCGCCTGCACGGCGAGGTCGTCCTGCTTGAGGGCATGCTCAACACGAACCAGTCCTTGCCAGGCCTGCGCGTTGTTGAGATCAGACTCCACGGCCTGACGATAGAGTGCGGAAGCCTGATCGAGACGGTTAGCCTGTAGCAACAACGCAGCATACTGCAACTGCGTCTCTACCTTGAGGCCCTTTGCTCCGGTGGGAAAAGGGAGATCGAGCGCGCTCTTGAGGACTCGCTGCGCATCCGCATCGCGCCCGACAGCGGAATAAGCCGAAGCTAAGGTACGCAGGAAGTCAGGGTCCTTCATCAACTGCGCGCGGACGGCTGCGGGAATCTTGCGCTCTGTCAGCAACGCACCAGGAGCATTGCCGGCGTTGTACTGAGCAATGAAGAGTCCGCGCCATGCAGCCGGAGATGAAGGTCTGGCCTTGGTGTAGCGTTCGTAAATTTCGGCGGCAGCATCGTTCTGCTGCGCTTTGAGCAGCGTTCCGCCTAAACCTTCAAGAGCTTCGGGACTGTTGGGACGCAGCGAAAGTGCCTGCTGATATTTCTGCTCTGCTGTGGTGAGATCGTTTTCGGCGAGCGCCGTCTGTCCATCACCCATGATGCCGAAGAACCGGGAGGTTTCGAGCGCATTATCGAGCCCCGGATCGCGTGCGCCATACTGCTTCGCCTGCTCGAGAAAACTGGTGGCTCCGCCGAAGTTGCCCTGCTGCATGCGGACATAGCCGAGACCGGCGAGAGCGCGAGGATTGTCAGGCTCTTTGGCGAGGATAGCCTTGAACCGCGTGTCGGCCTCGTCAAGATGCTTGCCGTTCAGCGCAGCGTAAGCCGCGGCCTCCTCCTGGCTGCGTGCGCGAGCTGCGGAGGCTTCAGCCAATTGCTCAGGAGTCTGAGGGATGGTGGTGCTGGGCTTGGGTTGCTTCTTGAGTGCCTCCGAAAGCTGCGTGTCGTTGTGCTTCGCTAGATACGAACGGATATCGGCAGCAGAGGCAGGATTCGCCGAATCCCATACCAGAGACTGCCGGAGCGCTTCGACTGCCTGCGGATCATTGGGATGTTTTTCGAGAAAGCGGCGGCCCTCGGCGCGTGTCTGCGGATTGTAGGTGAGTATGCGGCCCAGAGCGATCTGATAGCGCGAATCGCTGGGGTACTTCTGCACGAGAGCGCGGAGACCAGCGATAGCATGGGGACGTCCGTCTTCGGTTGCAGCTTCCGTCTCGTAGTAGGCGAGCGCCCAATCGCCGGGAGGCGGGTTTTCACCAAAGGTCTTACGATAGATGGCCATCGCCTGCGCGTACTGGCCGGATTGCGCGTACTTCCCTGCCTGCTGGAGCTGGTTGGTCTGACTCTGCTGCGATCCCATGTTCTCGATGCGCGAGAGGTTTGGATCATTGGGATTGATGGCACGGAGCCGATCGATATAGGTACTGGCAAGCGCATTGTTGCCGCTCACCTTGGCAGCACGGGCCAGGCCGGCGAGCGCTTCAACGTTATTGGGGTCGGCGAGCAGGACCTGCTGCCATGTCTGCGCAGCCATATCCATACGCCCGTGCGATTCGAGCGTATGCGCTTTGTCGAGCAGGGCCTGCGTTGCCGATGCGGGCGTCTGAGAATAGGCAGAAAAAGGAGCAAAGACGCCAGCTCCGAGAAGTATGGCAGCCCAGAACGTCCGATTTGGTCTTACAGAACTCATGCAGGACTCTTGCCCTCGTAAATGTCCCGGAGAAATGCGGCAAATATGTTCTGCCGACACCTCGCGTATCCTAATGAAGCTTACCGCTTTTTTCCGGTTTTGTACCTTTTTTTCTTGTGTTTACTGCTTTACCAATAGCTGTTTCGTTAGCCGAGTTTACTTCCATTTCACGCGGAGTCTTCCCTCCCGGTCGAAGCGATATCTTCCTTCGGACCAGCCTGTTGCGAATAGTGCGAGATTCTGATCATAGTAGTCTGCGCTCTTTCCGTACAAGCCGTTTGTTGGATTGAGCGTCGAAGTAAGCCGCTCCATCTGCTCCCTGGCCAACGAACCCTTGCCCACAGCCTGAAGATATGGAATAAGAGCCGCAGAGAATCCGGGAGGGCCGTTTGCGTTGATGACCTTTCCCTGCACATCGACCTGCTGCGGTGGGTTGGGATGGAGGCTCATATAGGTCGCCATAGCCGGAAGGCGGACCAGCAGAGAACGAACATTCTGGGTGTCGGGATCGGCAATGCCGAGCCAGAGATAGACACGGATTGCCTCGTAGCCTCCCACAGGTGTGGCGACGGTATCGCCCGCAGCTTGCTGCGCTGGCGTGATCGATGGATGGACGCCATTGCTGGAGACTGCTACCCAGTCCATGGCATACCCGACGCTGGACCCCAATGTCAGGAGAGGGGTAAGTGAACTAAGAATGCTGGCCCAGGGCCCGTTCGGCATGATCTTGGCCAAACGAGCGAGGATAGATGGCTGGAGGTAGCAGGGGTTAAGGATCCAGGTCCGGTCATCAGGATGAAAACCGGAGGAACCAGGAAGGAGTGTCGTTCCAAATCCGGGGATAAAAACGGCCTCGTATTGCGCTACCTGTGCGGCCAGCGCTGTACCGAGGCGATCGTAATGCGAATCATGCCAGAGACGGCCAGCTTCGATAAGGCTATAAGCCATCCATAGGTCGGCGTCTGAAGCAGGATGTGCGTCGAGAACCTTCCACGAACCGTCGGGGGCCTTGCCCCAGTTCCATGCAGGAAGATGCTGGGTGAGGTCGCCACCGGCGAGGTTCACCTCGGTCCAATGCAGGAGCTTGTCGAAGCGCGCACGATCGTTGGCCACCAGAGCAAAAAACATGGCATAGGACTGGCCTTCACTGGTGGTACGGTCCTGTGCACTGTGATCGATGACGCGTCCCTGCTGGTCGATGATGACGCGGTTGTAATTCTCCCAAAGCGGCCATGCAGGCTGTGCATGACAGAAAGAGGGAACATACAGGAGCAACAACACGAACAGCAAAAAGTGGGAAGATTTAGCGCGACGTATTAGCGATGCGCCACACCGACGATGACGCGGAAGGCCAGACTCTTCGGCGGTCACCCTAGTCATTTCCCTGGAGCCGATGCCGCGCACGACGGCGCAGCCAAGCCCGCACGATCGTAGCCAGCAGGAAGCAAAAGACAAAGGTGCCGAAAACCATCAACCATCCATAGCGGGAGAATTGCAGGTGGATATAGGTCCACCACGAAAGCGAGCCGACTTCATAAACATCGTTGCCGATGCGGTAGGAGACGAAACGCTTACCATGCAACACGCTGACCGACTGAGAAATATCGGACGACTGTGATGTCTTGAGGAAGACATTGAGGAAGTTGGGAACGACAGCGTGGTCACGAAGCGCGACGAGGACGACCGAACGCTTGGAGTCCCGGGGCCACTCGATGCCTTCGATGAGCACATCGGGGAGACCACCAGCGGTTTCAAGTTCGCCGGACTGGATATGATCAGAGCTGCGAACCTTCCACCATGCGTGCTGCAACGAGGCAAAGAAACCCTGGGTGTCCTGAATATGGAGGCCGCTACCGTCGACTACGACGGGGAGCGATGGGTTGAGGCGGGTAAGCGCAGGCGAATCGTCAACCGTACCGATAACGAGATAGTCCTTGCGCTTGTCGGTCCTCATGCCATCAGCGTCGGTAACCGTAACGTTGGTGACGGGGTAGCCGGTCTGGCTGCCAAAGTGGCCCATAAAAGTGAGGTAGGTCTCAATCTCATCGGCGGTGGGGGTTCCAGGAAGGACAACCGCAGTTTCGGAGAGATCAGCGCGTCGCGTGAAGGGATAGCCGGCGTTGGCGAAGATTTCAAGGTTCGGCAACGAGGTCCAGTGCGGAATGTCCTTGATGTCGAGGTAGGAATCCTTGAGGATCGCCGCCTTCATGTTATAAGGCGCAGTATCCTGGCACTTCCCTTTTTTGGCCAGGAGAAAGATGAACTGCGACATGAAGGTGTTCGAGAAGGGACGCATGTTCCCGATGGGGATAGGAACAACCGTTTCAAGCTGTGCCGATGCATTGTCGGTATGAGGCAGCGGCGTGGAGCTGACATAGGCCTCGTTCATGTAAACCTGCATCGAACTCTCATTGGAGAGAGGAATGCCGTTGTAGCGATAGTTCAGATGGAAAAGCAGGTTCTGCTTCTGTCCGTAATACAGATCCGGAGGAACGCGCATGTAGATGCGCAGCGGCACGGAGCCGTCGCCCTGTAGATCTCCTGTCTGCGCGATCTCGCCGACAGGAGTGTCACGGGTGGTCGAGAGCCAGCGTGGCGCATCGTCGGGTTCGCGCTGTGCTGGTAGCTTGAGCGATGCAACTCGGGAAACATCGCCGGAGAGCATGTCACGCTGCAGGGAAAGACCAAGCGCTGCCGTTAGCAGGTCATCTCCGTTATCGCCTGTAACGACGAGAACCTTGGAGTAGGGATCAGATGGATTCGGCCGCATCGCAATCGTGGGACCGGATCCGGCGCCTTTGAGGCCCGCGGGTAAATCAGCCGCGTTCTCGGCGATCACGATGACGTTGCCGGAGGGAATAGTGCCGAGCGAAACAGGAAAGTGAATGGGGCGATAGTCGTTGACGAGAACTCCAAACCACGATGAGACGATACCAGCAGCCTCAAGTGCACGCGGCGAAGGCTGTCCGAAGAAAGCGATCGGAATGGAAGGATGCAGATTGACCGATGCATCGTAAAACGGCATCGGCAGCATCTTGAGATCGTCCTTCAGCGGGAGCAGGGTCCCCGATAGCTCGAGCGTAGAGGTGGCGTCGACGTGGCTCCACAGTGCAGTGTGCGATGGGTCCTCGCATTCCATGGTGTAGTGGCCGATGAACTCGAACGTGAGCTGGTTGTCGCGCACCAGCATCTCAGCCGGAAGCGTAAGAGTAGATTCGAGCAGCGCATTGTTCTCGCGACGAACTCCGTCAGACGGCCCCGGAGGTGTAGGCGCCACGGTCACAGGCAGCGTTGCCACAACCGTTCCGTTGAGCGAGACCTTCAGATGGCTAAGCGCAGGAATGAGTCCCGGCGAGAAGTGATACTGCAGCTTCATCGTCGCGGATTTGACGACCTGAGTCTGCGGCAGCGAGAAATACACAGTGTGATAAGCATCGACACCGCGGAGCACAATCGTATCGGCCACGCCAAGATCGGAAAGCGTGAAGAGGTTATCGAAAGAGCCTGGCGCAACGGGCCGTGCCTGCAGGCCACTATCGGAAGGTGCTGCCGCAATGGGCGCAGGCTGGGCCTTCAGAAAGTTGGCAGAGAACAGCAGGGCAAGCAATACAAGAGGAACAATGCTGGAAGCCAGCTTGCCCTTCGGAACACTCTTTTTCTTCGTCTTCATCAAACCTCTTGCAGTTTCAGACAGGCCCTTAACAGCGAGTTTCAGAATAAGGCCGAGGCTCTTCATCGGTTGATCCGGTTCGCGATTCTCTCCCCAGCCGAGCCATGTGTCGGCACGGGAGTAGAGCACCATGGTGAGCGCCTCTTCTTCTTGCAGGGTGAGAGGGTCGAATTGAGCACGGAGTATGTTGCCACTCACCTCGATGACAGTAGCGGGCAGTATCGCGTCCCCGTCAAGCACGGGAAGCGTCAGTTTAATGGAGTCGCCCGGCGCAGCAACAAAATCACGTTCCATCTTCATCATCGCACCACCGCTCGAGAGGTCGCTGGTGACACCGCGGATGATGGTTCCATTGGCCATCTTCGCTTCAAGAGGAACGGCCATTTCAATGCGAACAGTCTGCCGGCGCTGCTGGCTCTCCCACGCAACGGCAGAGCACACTCCAAGAATAATCATGTTGAAACAGACCCAGACCACGTTCATCACGACGGTACCGGCATGGCCTGCATCGTAAAGCTCTCCGATCCACGGAAGATCGATGTAGAAGAAGCGCGGAATCGCCAACAGAAGCCCGAGCAGGTTGAGCCCCATCATGAAGAGAAAGGGCCGTGCGATGCGCGTATCGAAGAAACGACGGTTCACCACACCGCCCTTAGCCGTCACGTTGAAACTGCCGAGCTTCGGATTGACAAGCGCCAGCATGGTGGGAAGGAAAATAAATGGAGCGAGAACAGTCTCGTAGATTTCGTTCCAGAACGAGTGCCTGTGATTGCCCTGGATACGCGAGTTCGTAATGCTGGAAAGAATCAGGTGAGGCAACGCGTAGGCAAGGATGGCGGCCCAGTATCCGGGCACGTTGACCTGTCCGAGAACAAGATAGATCAGCGGTGCGGTAAGGAAGATCAGACGCGGCAACGCATAGAGAAAGTGCGTCATCGCGTTGAAATAGCAGAGACGCTGCGCAGGTTTCAATCCACGAGCAAAGAGTGGGTTGTCGGTACGCATGATTTGGATCATGCCGCGAGCCCAGCGAATACGCTGCTTGACATGGCCGCTGAGCCGCTCGGTCGCCAACCCAGCAGCCTGTGGAATATTGATGTAGGCCGTATTCCACCCGTTTATCTGCATACGCAACGAGGTATGTGCGTCCTCGGTGACAGTCTCAACAGCGATACCGCCAATCTCGTCGAGCGCAGTGCGGCGCAGGATGGCGCACGAACCGCAGAAGAAGGTTGCGTTCCAAAAGTCGTTGCCATCCTGAACGATACCGTAGAAAAGCTCGCCCTCGTTAGGGATGGTGCGGAACTGACCAAGATTCCGCTCGAACGGATCCGGCGAATAGAAGTGATGCGGCGTTTGCAGCATCGCGAGCTTGTTATCGCGCAGAAACCAGCCGAGCGTGACCTGCAGGAAGCTACGTGTCGGGACGTGGTCGCAGTCGAAGATGGCGACGAAAGGCGAATCAAGCCGTTCGAGGGCGCGGTTGATGTTGCCCGCCTTAGCGTGGGCATTGTCGTCGCGCGTCATGTAGCCGATACCAGCCTCTTCGGCAAACTTACGGAACTCTTCGCGCTTGCCGTCGTCGAGAATGTAGACGTTCAGTTTGTCGGCGGGCCAATCAATGTTCATCGAGGCCAGGGCCGTATATTTCACGACGCTCAGCGGCTCATTGTAGGTGGGGATCAGTAGATCGACTGAAGGCCAGACCTGCGGATCTTCCGGCAGCGGTACAGGCGTACGACGCAGCGGCCAGACCGTCTGCAGGTAACCGAGGAAAAGGATGATGAAAGCGTAGCTCTCTGCAATGAGAAGCAGAGAGATGAAGAAAGCGTCCAGCACACTCCACTTCGCACCGGGATCAAGGAAGAACTTGCCCGTAGTCGCAATACGCCAGAAGCCGTAGCGGAAGGTCGAGTACATAGACGCCAGCATCAACGTCAATGTAACGAGGTAGGAGCTGGAGCTACGGTCCATCCAGATCGCAACCAGAACCGTGAGCAGACCAAGCACAAGCTGCTGCGGCCATGTGAGCTCAAGGATGGCGGTGGAGAACAGAAAGACAAGGCCCGCCAACAGGAGGACAACGCGGAGGAGCCTTAAAAACAACCCATCACCGGATTCAAACTCGCGCCAGAGTGGCGAATGGCTCATCGTTCGCTCCAGCGCACATTACGGAAGCCTGCCGTAGCCGGCGCAGCAACAGTGCGCAACCAGGTCGCGACGTTCATATAATCCCCTGAAACCGGCGATTCCGGTGAATAATCGATCACCGTCATCCCCTCAGCCAGCGCTTCGCTGACCTCCGGAGCGCGATGGATGACAAACGGAAGCAGGCGATCACCCAACTGGCGGCGGAGCACCTCACGCACATCAAGATGCAGCGGTAGCGAGACGTCGAACTGGTTGATCACGTAGTACGGCTGCAACGGACGTCCATCGCCATCGACCATACCCTGGAAGAATTTCTCAATGGCCTGCAGGCTGATGACGGAGTTCATATCAGGAGCGAGCGGTACGAGGATCGTTGGACTCATGCGGGCCATGTTGCGGATAATCCACGCCGAGTTCACCGTCAGGTCAAGCAGGATGCGATGCGTGCCGCGGCTGTTATCGAGAATATCTTCGGCCAGTTTCTGCTTCTCAGGCTCGGCGCTCTCCGTGCCGACGTCGTAGCTGACGAGGTAAATCGGTGCGTCTGTGCTCCCGCTAGGCGGAGAGAAAGTACGAACGCTTCCCGGACGAAGCTCGCTTGCTCCGAAATAGAACGGTAGCAGGCCATGCGATGTCGTATCGGTGAGAAGAACCTTCTCGCCTAGAGAAGAGAGCGAGCGGCCAATGGTGGCAACGAGACTTGTTTTGCCGACTCCACCCGCGAGGGAAAAGACCGCAAGCACAGGAGTACGAATCTCCTTCTGACGAACCGGGGCGGCCTCAACAGGCTCACCTGGCTGTTCAAACACGCCTTTGAGAGCAAACCAGCGCGCCGCTACCCGCTCGCGCGAGTGTTGCAACGTCTCAGCGACTGAAGGCAGCACAGGAGGCGTCAGCGTCGAGGGTGGCGGCGCATCATAACCGCCCGCCGGGGCATAGAGCCAAGCAGGGCCAGTGGGATCGGATGGATACGATGCCCCCGGTTGGATCTGCTCCTGCGCATCATGACGAGGCTGTGGAGCAATGGGGGAGGGCTGCTGCGTGATGGAGCCAGCGTAAGAGATATCAGCAAAACCTGGGGTACGTTCGTGCCTCAGGTCGTCCTGAGCACGGCGGCCACGTTGTGGCTCTGTCGCCAGCGGCTGCGAGAAGGGGGAAACCGGCCGTGGAGCAGCTTCTGGCACGGGACGGACAACAGCTGACTGAACCGGATAAACCGGTGAAGCCGAACCGGGAACAGGCTCTCCATGTGCAACAGGCCCGGGCTCGAGGCCCATCGCCCTTTCGACAGGACGCGAATGCTCCCAGAAAGGGGCTATCGGAGAGGCTTCTCTGTGGTGGGCTGCAGGAGGTACAACACGAGCGGCTTCGACAGGAACAGTGCCCGTGATGGGTAGATCGGAAGGCGTTTTCCCCTGTAAAGGCGTCGAGGAATTCGGCTGAGCGGTATACGGCTGACGTCCGCCGCTGGAACCGGCAGTGCCTGCGCCTGCGGTACCCGCACCGGAAGTTGCAGAACCCGGGGTGGCCGTGTTCGCCGGCTCCGAACGCGATTCGGAGCGAGGCTGCGGAACTACACGCCGTTCACGTACAGACTGATCCTGAATAGCGGATGGTGAATCCGTCGCTCTGCGTGCAGGAACTGCAGCATCCTGTGCAGGGCGGTAAATCTGCCTGACGCCCGAGGCATCGTCAGGATGATAGCCCTGACGCCGTTGTGAGCTGGAATCGTGGCGAGGAGAAAGAGATTCCACAATCTGTGCCGCAACCGGCTGGGGTTGCACAGGAGCCGACGACACCTGAGGCTGCGCCGCTGGCTGATACGACACAGGCTGGCGGCTCTGTGCCGCAGGCTCTGCCTGATGAGTTGCAGGTGAAACTGCACCGACATGCGGAGTGTAGGGGTCGGAGATCCGCCCGGGAACCGCGTTCTGTGCCGAGCGCCCTTGCTCGGCGGCCTGACGGAGGCGAAGCTCAGATTCAGCATACCGCGCTGCCTGGCGCTCGGCTGAGGCGTGGGCCTCCGCCATCTCGCGCTCTTCGCGGCGCGCTGCGGCTTCGGCCATCGCTGCAGCCTCGGCACGACGCGCAGCCTCAACACGCTCGGCGGCAGCGGTACGTGCGGCGTCTTCTGCCTGCTTGAGATTCATGCGGACCGATGAGTCCGATTTAGTTCCTTGTGCACGTGCCGCTTCGGAAGCTCTGCGCGCTGCGGCTTCAGCGGCTTCAGCAGCGGCCTCGGCCTCGGCCTGAGCCATCAGGGCTTGCTGGCGAACCTGTTCGGCAGCACGATGCCGCAACTGCGCGCGATACTCCCGTCGCGATGCGGAAAAGTCACGATACTTTGCCCCATGGAGATTCGCCCACGAGTAAAGTACGGCTACATCTTCCGGGGTCTCGGCTACTCCGAGATCATCAATCCTGTCCGTGGCGCGTTTTTCCATCGTCTTAGTCCTGTCCCGGCGCGGGGGCCCGTTAGAAATTTGCTGCCGGCGGCGTTGCTTGTTTGCAGACACCTTGCACACGTTGTCATGCAATAGCACGAGGTTAATGGCACCTCAAATGCAAGTCAATGAATCCAGCGTGGTACTTTCGTGTCACACCGTGACCCGCTTGGTACTTCTATTTGTGTACGTTGCGGGCATATCGCCATGTTCGTAAACGTTTCGAAGTTACGACGCCTCACGAGACTGCAGATAGCTTCTTCGAGCGGCGGCGACGAGAATGAGCAAAAGAAATTTTGCACTGAAGAATGTGCTAACTTGGAAGTATGGAGAGAGCGTAGCTCAGTTGGTAGAGCATCGCCCTTTTAAGGCGTTGGTCCTGGGTTCGAGCCCCAGCGCTCTCACCACTTCTTCCCTGCTTATAAAATTTCATCAAGACCAGCCAAACTAACCTCAAGTTGCGTTTAGAGCGGCTTAAACGTTTCGACAGTGCCTTCCTCCAGAGAGGTAAACGGCGCTGTGTACCCAGCATTGCGAAGGCCCGTAATATCCGCCTGCGTAAAGTGTTGATAACGGTTCTTGAGATCGCCGGGGAACGGAATGTATTCGATCTTGCCCGGTCCGTGGACCTTCATCAGGGCTTCGGCTACGGCTTTGAAAGTGCGAGCCTCTCCGGTTCCAGCATTGACAACGGCATGCACGTTCTTCGGCGCGTGTTCGCCCGGAAGCAGGCCAGTAAAGAACATGTTGATACGGCAGAGATCGTTGACGAAAACGAAATCGCGGCGCTGCTCGCCATCGGCGTAACCACCTGAGCCCTCGAACATCTTGATAACGCCGGTCTCTTTGAGTTGCTTGGTGAAGTGATGCAACACGCTGGCCATACGTCCCTTATGCTGCTCGCGCGGACCATAGACGTTGAAGTAACGCAGGCCGACGACAGTCGACTTCATCTCGGGCATCAGGCGGCGCACGTAATTGTCGAAGACAAGCTTCGAGTAGCCATAAACATTCAGGGGACGCTCGTTCGCAGGAACCTCGGTGAAGCTGGCGCTAGCGCCATAAGTCGCAGCCGTAGAGGCGTAGACGAACGGGATCCTATGCTCGAGGGCGAAGTGCAGAAGCTCCTTCGAGTAGGTAAAGTTATTGTCCATCATGTAGCGGCCGTCGTCTTCGAGAGTGTTCGAGCAGGCACCCTGATGAAGAATGGCGCGGACCTTGGCACCTTCGAAGTCGCCGCACTTGAGGAGCGCACGGAACTCGCGCTTGTCCATGTAGTCGGCGTAAACGGCACCGGCGAGGTTGAGGAACTTCGGCCCGCTGAGGTTGGGCGCAGGAGCGAGATTGTCTACCACGAGGATGTTCTTTTCACCGATGCTGTTGAGCTGGTGAACGAGATTGCTGCCGATGAAACCTGCTCCTCCGGTAACTATGATCACTTCGCGTTCTCCTGTGTAGCCGTAAGTTTTTTGACGATGTTGGTGGTAGAGAAACCTTCAACCGTCGGAACGATCTCGACGCGCCCCCCAGCGGCAAGAACATCTTCATGGCCAACGACAGTCTCGATTGTGTAGTCGCCGCCTTTGACGAGTACGTTGGGGCGCAACTCCCGGATCAACTCTAACGGCGTGTCTTCTTCAAAGAGCACGACGGCATCGACCGAGGCCAGAGACGCCATTACGCGAGCGCGCTCGCGCTCACCTACGATGGGCCGCGCGGGACCTTTGAGACGGCAGACGGAGGCGTCGGCATTGAGGCCGAGGACGAGCTTCGTGCCGAAGCGGCGGCAGTCTTCGAGCAAGGTAATGTGGCCTACATGAAGGAGGTCGAAGCAGCCGTTGGTGAAGACGATCGTTTCACCTGAAGCGCGCCACTCAGCGACGCGCTTGGCGATCCGATCACGATCAAGAATCTTTTCTCCCGAGGTCACACCAGAGCTTGGAGTCAGTGCTGCTATAAGTTCATGCTGGGCAATAGGGACGGTTCCCATCTTGCCAACGACGATTCCGGCGGCAAGATTGGCGAGATCGACGGCAGTCTCGATCTGCAAACCACCGGCCAGGGAAGCAGCCAGCGTCGCAATCACGGTATCACCAGCGCCAGAAACGTCGAAGACCTCGCGGGCACGCGCAGGAGAATGAAAACGGCGATCGGGCCAGAGAACACTGATGCCCTTCTCACTCATGGTGACAGTGAGGAAGCTAAGATCGTGTTCCGCAACCTGACGCTGGCCGGCGTCAAGAAGAGCCTCTGACTGATGCGCCGGGACGCCAGTAGCTAACGACAGCTCGCCAAGATTAGGACAGACAGAGGTTGCGCCGGAATATTTGCTAAAGTCAGGCGACTTAGGGTCAGCGAAAACAGGAATGCCCTTGGCACGCGCGGCCCGGATAGCCGCTCCGCAGACGGCGCGGGAGAGCGCGCCCTTGGCATAGTCGGAGAGGATGACGGCGTGGACCTTGTCGACGAGTCCGGTCACTCGCTCGATCAGCCGTGTCATCTCTCCAGATGGAGGCAGCTCGCGACTCTCAATGTCGAGACGCAGAAGCTGTTGCATGCGACCAACAATACGTGTCTTCGATATGGTGGGCAGCGAACTGGTTACGACTCCAACCGTATCGACACCTGCTCGCTGGAGGATCACGTCAAGCTCGGTCTTCTCGGTATCGTCGCCCCAGAAACCCGCCAGGATCGCCTGGCAACCAAGGCCAGCGAGATTCATGGCTACGTTGGCCGCGCCGCCTGCGCGCTCGTAGCGCTGCGCGTGACGGATAACCGGAACAGGTGCCTCAGGAGAGATGCGTTCTACCTCGCCGTGAATGTAGCGGTCGAGCATGATGTCGCCCACTACAAGAACTTTGAGCTTCGAGAAACCTCCTTCGAGGAGGTTCAGGATGGAGTGCAGTTCAGGTAACATGCCGCGGGGAGATACTCCTTCGCTTTCAATCATCGCATTTCACCGTGACATTCTGAAGAACGTCTGCGCTGGAGGCATCGCAGAACGCAACTTCCACCTCAACCCAGAATGGCGCGGACGTGAGCGACAACCTCATCGGGAGTGATGGAGGTGAGGCACCGCTTCTGCTCGACGATGCACGTTTCAAGGCCGCAACCCCAGCACTCTGTCTGGTGATAAAGAACGCGATGGCGGTTGCCATAAGGGAACCACACGCGCGGCTTGTTGCGCGCCGCGAAGATGGCCACGCAGGGCGTCTGTACGGCTGCGGCAAGATGCATTGGGCCGCTGTCATGCCCGACGAAGAGGCGCGCACGGCGGAAGGCTGCGGCACTCTCGCGTGGAGTAAGCTTGCCGCAAAGATTGACGATCGGGCCGCCACCTGCCTGACGCCACCCATCACCGGCGAATTCGCTGGCATCACTCTCTTCAGGAGCACCGCTGAGGGCGAGACCGTAGCCGGGATATAGCACGGCCAGCTTTGTCAGAAACGTGCGCCAGTTATCGCGCCCCCAGTCCTTGGATTGGACCTTTGTTCCAACACTCACTGCAATCAATAACTTACCTGCGAGGGAACCGAGGGCCGCATCGGCATGTGCCTGTTCTTCGGGAGTGAGGTGGAGGTCCCAGCTTGCCGGATCATCAAGACGAGCATCGCCAAGTGATGCGATATTACGGGTGAGACGCTCGGCTTCGGGCTCAAGCGCCTGGTGTTCAGGCTGCCAAAGATTCGTCTGCATCTCTTCGGTGATCGGGATGCCTATTATGCGACGGACGCCGCAGAACTGGAAGAATCGGGCATCGCGCTGCGCAGAAGCGACACCGCGTGCCGAGCCGAGGTAGACAAGAACTTCAGGACGCCAGCGGAACAGTGTCCACCAGAGACGGCCAAGCTCCAGAGGGCTGCGCGTTCCAACCGCATAGCGCATAAAGCTATGTACAAGGCCGGTGTGATCGAGAATGGCTGCAGCAGGCGGAGCTTTGACGTTGACGGGAACGTTGGTGAGCATGCGGCGCTCGGCATTAGGAAAAGCACGAGCAACGAGATTGAGGGCAGGAAGCGCGACCAGAGTATCGCCAAGACTGCCCAGGCGATAGATCAAAACTCGACGCACCTGCGTCTCGGCGGCCTCTGCTGATTGGGGGAGGGGTATTGTCGTCATGGCCTGGTCTTAGTCTGCTTGGTTACGCGGGATGAGGCAACCGATACGTCGCAAACTGGTAAAGTCTTCGTTAAGGTAACGATTCTGTACAGCATGGTGGACGCGCTCTCCATTACACAATTGCAGGACCAGACGACGGCCGACTGGCATGGGCCTCGTGGCGATGAACCGATGATCGTCCGCGAAGGCAACTCAACCAGCTTGAAGGAGCTGATTCGCGCGCAGCACCGCGCCAATTTCGACCTTTGGCATGAAGAGGACAAAGCGCGCGATCCAAAGGCTACGGATGCTGGCATCGCAGCGGTCAAGCGGTCAATCGACAAACTGAACCAGTGGCGCAACGATCTGGTGGAGCAGATCGATTCCCTGCTGCTGGCCGAGCTGACGCCTGTATTTGAAGCTCATATAGGGAGTCCCCTGCACTCGGAGACTCCGGGGATGATGATCGACCGACTGTCGATCCTGGCGCTAAAAATCTTTCACACGCGTGAAGAGTCGGAAAGGGCAAGCGCTACGGAGGAGCATCGAGACAAAAACAAGCAGCGTCTTGCCTTGCTGCATGAACAGCGAGATGATCTGGCTACAGCTTTGGCAGCATTGGAAGAGGATATAGTTGCGGGCAGAAAGCGGTTCAAGCTATATCGACAGATGAAGATGTATAACGATCCGGAACTGAACCCGATGATCTACACCGCAAACCATAGCAAACCTTAGTCGGAGACGGCCGACGTCGAGTTGATGCAAAGGTGGAGTTGACCTTAGGCTTGACTCTGCGTATAAATCCGAGACTGAAGCAGTCTAAGAAAATCGGTCACCGCTGACAGCGGCTGACTCAGGAGTGCGCCCCAGAAGGCGAGATTGAATTCGAACATGGCACAGACAAAGACCGCAGCTGCTACTAAACGCCCCCCTCGCACCATCGCCGGTGCGGTTTCACCAGCAGACGATCCAGCCCGGGCCACCGTACTAGCAACCTATGAGGGCGCCATACGGCTGCTGCAGGAGGGCAAGTTCGACAAGGCGCATGCCGCCTTTGAGAAGCTGCTCCACTCAGGCGCAGGCGATCTTGCGGATCGCGTACGCATGTACATCAGTGCATGCGTGGCTCAGGGGGCAAAAAACAAAGCCTCTTTCTCCAGCGCGGAGGAGCAGTATGACTATGCGGTCTCGTTACTGAACGATGGCAACTATGAGGATGCACGTGAGCAGTTCACGCTGATCCTCAAAAAGAACGAGAACGCTGACTACGCTTTCTACGGACTGGCGATACTGGCCTCGATGACGGGTGATTCGCAGACCTGCCTTGAGCATCTGACGGAGGCGATTCGCCGCAATCCGCAGAACCGCATTCAGGCAAGGTCGGACTCGGACTTCCAGGATATGGCGGACGATCCACGCTTTACGGAATTGCTTTATCCAGAGGTATAGTCCTCACGTGCAGTGGCTTGCAAACGATCGGCGCTCAATCCAGTACCATGAATTGAGCGCTTCTTCTTTGTGAGGTCTTGTTGAAGAGTACAGTTTCGTCCGACGTCAGGCCGCTTCGTGTCGTCGCGATCGGAGGGGGCACAGGACTTTCGACCCTGCTGCGCGGCTTGAAGCGGTTTGTGGCAGTGCCCGACCGCCGTCGCACTCCGCGGGAGCATGATCCTGCAATGCAGGAAAGTTCAATCATTGCGGACCTATCTGCAGTGGTGACCGTGACGGACGATGGCGGCTCCTCAGGCCGTCTGCGCGAAGACCTGAACATCCTGCCTCCGGGTGACATCCGCAACTGCATGGTGGCGCTGTCAGAAGATGAGCACCTGCTCTCCCGCCTATTCAGCTATCGCTTCGACCAGGGTGAACTTGAGGGGCACAGCTTCGGCAATCTTTTTGTCGCCGCGATGTCCGGCATCACAGGCGATTTTGCCCAGGCGGTGCGTCTGTCATCACAGATTCTGGCGACGCGTGGCAAGATCTTCCCTGCCACGACGGAGAATGTCACCCTGGCAGCGCGGATGGATGACGGCTCTATGGTTGAGGGCGAGACAAATATAACCAAGAGCAAGCGGACGATTGTTGAGCTGACACTACAGCCTACAGGCGCGGATCCCCTGCCCGAAACGCTGGAGGCCATCGCGAATGCGGACCTGATCACGCTCGGACCGGGATCGCTGTACACCTCGTTGATCACCAACCTGCTGGTGCGCGGAATTCCCGAGGCCATCGCTGCCTCGAAAGCGACCCGTGTCTTTATCTGCAATCTGATGACGCAGGCCAATGAATCGCTGGGTTTACCTGCCTCCGAACATATTGCGAAGACATTGCAGTACGCCGGAGGCAAAAGAATCTTTGACTACGCGGTGATCAATACGGCACCGATCTCGCCGGCAATCCTTGCCCAGTACGCACGTGAGGGTCAGGAGCCGCTCGTGAATGATCTCGAGAAGGTACGCGCTCTTGGCGTTGAGCCGATCCCAGGTAATTTTCTTCACGAAGGGGATGTACTGCGGCATGACTACGACCGGGTTGCCCAGATACTGCTTTCCATCTGCTTGACTTCAACTGGCTCCATGCCGGTTCGCTAGACTCCACGCCCATTGCCATGAACGATCATCTTGCTTCGAATGCGTCTTCTGCTATCACCGCAATCGAGGAAGAACCGATTCGCAGGCAGCTGCAGGCTGCAGCAATGCTCGATAACCTCTCATCTGTCTCTCAAGAGCGAGACAGCTGGGTACTGCGGTTTGGGCATGGGCGCGCACTGCTGCTTCTGACGTTAGCCAGCACACTTGGCTCAGTCCTGGTTACTCTTACACTCGCCTGGCTGCTCGGACTTACCGGCGTTGGATATCTCTATTCTGGCGTTATCGGCACCATTGTTCCGATGATCATGGTACCGCTGACGATGTCCAGGATCATCCGGCTGACGGTCGAGTTGGGAGAGGCACGAGCCAAGCTGCACTACATGGCCACCCATGACTCCCTGACCTCGACCTATAATCGCTCGTACTTCATGTCGCGCTTCGAGGCAGAGAGACGGAGAGCGCAGAAGATCAAGGCTCCGCTGTCGATCATGATGATCGATGTCGATGAGTTTAAATCGATCAACGACTGCTATGGACATATCGGCGGCGACATAGCGCTCGAGGCTATCGCTCGGGCCATACGAACTCCGCTGCGGCCGCAGGACACGCTCGCACGGTATGGCGGAGAGGAGTTCATTGTTCTTTTGCCGGAGACAGCTCTCGATGAGGCGTGCGCGATCGCAGAGCGGCTACGGCGCTCAGTCTCCATGACGCGGGTGTCTATTCAAGAGGAAACGATCGCCGTCACGGTCAGCATCGGGCTCAGCAGCGTGGAGCAAGGGTTTGCTCATGTAATCGACCGGGCCGATGCTGCCCTTTACGAGGCGAAACGCGGCGGCCGCAATCGCTGGGCCTGCTAGAGTCATCGGCATGGAACAACCGGTACTTGAAGGACGGCATGTGCGACTGGAACCTCTGACCCGAAAGCATCTGCCTGCCCTGGAAGGGCTCGCATTCGATAGCCGCATTTGGCGGTACATGCTGACGCGGGTCGAAACAAAGAAGGATCTTGAGGACTGGGTGGAAGCAGCACTCAAGGTCGCTGCCACGGGCACGCAGCTTCCGTGGGTGACGGTGCTGAGGCGCAACAGGAGCGTGGTGGGGTCGACTCGGTTTATCGATCTCGACCTGCATCACCGTACGGTCGAGATCGGGCATACGTGGATTGCGCCTGCTCTTCATGCTGCAGGCGTAAATCCAGAGGCAAAGCTGCTGCAGCTGGAGTATGCGTTCGACACGCTCGGACTGAACCGCGTGGCCTTCAAGACGCATCACGAGAATCTGCAGTCGCAGGCGGCAATCAAAAAGCTGGGCGCTGTGTATGAAGGAACGTTTCGCAATCACTGCGTAATGCCGGATGGATCGCTGCGGCATAGTGTGTGGTTTTCGATTACGAAGGAAGAGTGGCCAGACGTTCGTGCGAATCTGCAGGCGAGGCTTGCCGCCGATACGCGATAGATCACCCGAGTTGCATCGGCAGATATCCTTCGATAGCCTGTGACAGTACCTCGGCAGTCTCCGCCCGCTTGTATGGTTCAGGTTCCAGACGGGAGACTCTACTCACAGCTTCGCCCCGCAGCGCTGTGAACGGAGGCCATGCAGGCATAGCATTGCTATGCTCACAACCGCCTCTTTAGCCGAAGGAGTACACCATGCCAGCCGAGCGTCTGCACCATACGATCAACTACATCGAATTTCCCTGCAAGCATCCTGAATCCATCAAACGCTTTTATGCGACCGTGTTTGGCTGGACGTTTCAGGACTGGGGGCCGGAGTACGTCTCGTTCAACGATGGGCATCTTGAAGGCGGCTTCACGACGTCAGAGCCTGCTTCGGAGGGTGGCGCCCGGGTTGTGTTGTACAGTAAAGACCTGGAAGCGACGTTAGCTGCCGTCAAAGCAGCTGGAGGGAAGATTCACAAAGAAATTTTTGCTTTCCCCGGAGGCAGACGGTTTCACTTTCTCGACCCGGATGGCAATCATCTGGCGGTTTGGTCGGAGTAACGGCTCACGACGCGTGAACCGATGCAGCCTGGATTTCGACTAATCCGGGCTGAGTCTCGTTCACTGTTCGCTTGAGCTGGCCACAGGCGGCGTAGATGTCGCGGCCGCGTGGGCGGCGGATGTAGGTGGGCATGCCGGCGTCGATGAGCATCTTCTGGAAGACGGCGACGTCTTCGGGCTTCGGCTGGGTGTAGGCGATGCCGGGGCCGGGGTTCCAGACGATGAGGTTGACCTTGGCCCGCATGTCTTTGAGCAGGTCGAGGACTTCGCGGGCATGCTGGGGCTGGTCGTTGACGCCGCCGAGCAGGACATACTCGAAGGTGACCCATTCGCGTTTGCCGAGCGGGATAGTGCTGACGGCTTCAAGCAGCTGGTCGATCTTCCATTTGCGCGTGATGGGCATCACCTGCTCGCGAATAGTGTCGTTGGAGGCGTTGAGACTGAGGGCGAGCTTGGGGCGGACTGGCTCTGCGGCGAAGCGGCGGATGGCCGGTTCGATGCCGCTGGTCGAGACGGTCATGCGCGATTCGGGGATGCCGATATGTTTCGTCAGAACGTGGACCGAGCGGATGAACTCGTCGTAGTTGAGGAAGGGCTCGCCCATGCCCATGAAGACGAGGTTGATGCGGTCCTTACCCATCTTGATGCCATGGCGGTTCAGTACCTGGGCAACCTGTCCGGCGATTTCGCCTCCAGTGAGGTTACGCTTGATGCCGAGCTTGGCGGTGAGACAGAACTGGCAGTTGACGGCGCAACCGACCTGCGAGGAGATGCAGATGGTGGCGCGGCGATACCCGCTCTCGGCAAGCGCACCCATGTTTCTGAGATCGGTTTTTCTCAGATCATGGCCGCTGAGGTCGCGTTTGGGGACTTCGGAGAACTCGGAGGCGTTGCCCTCGAGGCCGTCGACAGCCTCTTCTTCAGCTGAGGCTTCGCTGCCGTCGCCTCGCTCGCCTCCATCGCCGTCGGGCATCCAAACAGTTTCGACGGTTTCCCCGTCGGCCATACGCATGAGGTAGCGTTCGGTCCCGTCCACAGAGCGCGCAGTCTGTACGATTTCGGGCAGGCCGAGAGTGAATCCGGCACCGACCAGCTCCTGGCGAAGGGCTGCAGGGAGGACGGTTATTTCGTCGATAGACGTAACTCGCTCACGATACAAGGCTTCGGCGATCTGAGCGGCTCGGTAGGGCTTCTGCCCGCGGCTCTCCACGAGCTGCTTCAACTCGTCGGGGAGCATGCCGAAGAGGGCCTGCGGGCGGGGAGCTTCGGCAGAAGCCGGGGCCAGGGTTTCGTCTTTTATTTTGTTCGACATACAGATCTAAACTTCACCCATATCCTTGTCTTTCTACAGTTTACGCCGTTTGTGCCGCCTATGAAAGAATAGAGCTATGGCAGCAAGCACTCTGATTGAAGATATTCGTATTACTCCCCGTATCTCCCGCAACATCTGCAAATCTGTTTTGGATAATGGCCTGATCGTTCTGACGGAGAGCATTCCGCACCTGCGCAGCGTTTCGATGGGCGTGTGGGTCGGCTCCGGCTCCCGGGACGAGGCGGCCCCTATCAACGGTATCTCGCACTTTGTGGAGCACATGGTGTTCAAGGGGACGACGAGCCGGTCAGCCCGTCAGATTGCCCGCGAGGTGGACACGATCGGCGGCAATCTCGACGCCTTTACCAGCAAAGAGACGGTCTGCTTCAACATCAAGGTGCTGGACGAGCATATTTCCCCGGCACTCGATGTGCTTTCTGACCTTGTGCTGCACCCGACGTTTACGCCAGAGGAGCTGGATCGCGAGAAGGGTGTGATCCTCGAAGAAATCAAGATGGATGAGGACAACCCGGACTATCTGGTAAACGAAATCTTCACGCAGAATTTTTGGAAGGGCGATTCGCTGGGCAGGCCAATTCTGGGGACGAAGAAGACGGTTTCGTCGTTCGAGCAGGGGATGGTCTTTGACTTCTACCGCGAGCAGTTCACGCCGCGGAATATGGTGTTTTCGGCGGCGGGCAATCTTGATCATGAGAGCTTTGTCGCCGAGGTGGAGAAGAAGTTTGGCGGGCTGGCTCCTAGCGCGAGCACGCCTTTCCCCCGGCGTGAGGCTCCGGTGGCGATGCCGCACATCACGCTGAAGAGTAAGAAGTCGCTGGAGCAGGTACAGCTGATGCTGGGAATGCCGGCACCTGCAGTGAACCATCCTGACCGCTATGGGATCTACCTGCTGAATGCGATGCTGGGCGGTGGGATGAGCTCGCGGCTGTTTCAGACGGTACGCGAGGAGCGTGGGCTGGCGTACTCGATCTACTCGGAGATGAGCCCGTTTCGGGATACGGGAGCGCTGATGATCTCGGCTGGTGTTGCCGTGGATAAGACACAGGAGACTCTGGCGCTCACGATGGCGGAGCTGCGGCGTCTGAAGCAGGAGACGGTAGGCGAAGCGGAGCTGCTTCGCGCCAAGGATCAACTGAAGAGTAACATCGTGCTGGGGCTGGAAAGTTCGTCGAGCAGGATGGCGAATCTGGCGCGCCAGCAGATGTACTACGGGCGTTTCTTTGGCGTGGACGAGATAACGCGCGAGATTGAGGCGGTGACGCCGGACGACGTTCAGCGGTTGGCACGTGAGCTTTTCAGGCCGGAGGCGATGGCCCTGACCCTGCTTGGTAACCTTGGTGCAATGAACGTCGAGCGCGCAGACCTCGCCTGCTGATAAAGTCTGGAGTTGGCAGGACAAACGAGGATACGAGGACATGATGGATCGGTCGAGGATAAAGCAGGGTCTTCAAGAGAAGAGAACACGGAACGAGCAGGGCTTTACGCTGATCGAGCTGCTGATCGTTATGTCGGTGATGCTGATCCTGATGACATTGGCCGTGCCGCAGATGTTGAAGCTGACCAAGACGGCTCATGAGACCTCGGCGATGCAGTCGGTACGCACGATCGTGCAGGCCCAGTTGCAGTACAACTCACAGTTCCCTGCCAACGGATTTGCGTGTTCGCTGGCGCAGCTTGGTGGCGACCCCAAGTCGGGAGCGCCTTCGGCACAAGCCGCACAGCTGATCCCCACCGAACTTGCTACTGGCAGCAAGGCAGGGTATGCCTTTGCCATCACCAACTGCAACAAGGTAACGGTCAACAACCAGGACATGATCACGTCCTTTGAGGTGACGGCTGTGCCGCTCTCTGTCGGAAAGTCGGGTGACCGCGGCTTCTGCTCCGACGAGAATAATCACCTCACCTATGACCCGGCCGGGGGCACAAACTGCACACAGCCGATCCAGTGAGACGTCGTTTGATGCGTGGTGCTTTGACCCTGACCTTTGCACTGGCTTTTCCTGCCATCTTGCGGGCGCAGGATGCAGATGCCCTGCTGCGTAAGGTGGACGACCACTACAACCGGCTTAGCTCTCTGCGTGCTCACTATGCGGAACGCTATGCGGGCATGGGAGTAGACCGCACGGAGACCGGCACGTTGCTGCTAAAGAAACCGGGACGCATGCGCTGGAACTATGACCAGCCGGAAGGCAAACTTTTTGTGCTGGACGGAAAGTATGCGTGGTTTTTTACACCTGGTGATGCGCAAGTGCAGCGTGTACCGGCAAAGCAGCTGGATGATCTACGCAGTCCTCTGCGGTTTCTGCTGGGCCATACACAGCTGAAGAAAGAGCTGGGTAGTTTGACGGTGACTGAGGATTCGCACGGCATTCATATCGCCGGTATTCCTCATGGCATGGAGCAGCGCATCAAGCTGCTGACGCTCGATGTTACAGGTACTGGAGCGATTCAGCATATGAAGCTTGAGGAGTTGGATGGAGCCACAACGGAGTTTTCCTTTACGCAAGTCGAGGAGAACGTGCCCATCCGTGAAGGTGATTTTACGTTCACACCACCGGCAGGCATTGCGGTCGTGGACGCTCCTGCACCGATCTAAATCGCTTGAAATAACGTGTTTTTAACATTGAGGACGTATTGACGGTGGTTCAAGCCATGCGATTGATACGTCGAATTTGTAACGTCACGTTGGTAGAATTCCCTAGAAGATCTGACGAATATCGAGAGCGCGCCAGTTGCGGTCGCGCAGAAAAGTTGAGTTTCCCGTGAGCCAAGCACTAAGTATTCGAACCCTGTCGACTGAAGAGTTCCACGCCGCCGTCCATTCCCTGTCCCCAAAGATTGCTATCTTCGACTGCGACGGAACACTGTGGTCGGGCGATGCCGGATCGTCGTTTATGAAGTGGACGATCGAGACAGGCCTGGTTTCACGTGAAGGTGCGGACTGGATCGATGCCCGCTATAGGGCCTACCACCGCGGCGAGGTTTCGGAGATTGCGATCTGCGGCGAGATGGTGCAACTGTACCAGGGACTGCGCGAGGAGGAGCTACGCAAGGCGGCACGCGAGTTCTTTGCGACGAAGATTGAGCGGAATATCTTCCCTGAGATGTCTGTGTTGGTTGCGGAGCTGATTGCCCAGGGCACCGAGATATGGGCCGTGAGCTCCACGAACGACTGGGTGATTGAGGAAGGCGTTCGCCGCTTCGGCATCCCCGCAGAGCGCGTGCTGGCGGCCAAAGTCGCGTCGCGAAACGGCATAATCACCGACAAGCTGTTGGATGTGCCAACAGACGAAGGCAAGGTGGCATCGCTGGCACTGGTGGGCATTACTACTCCGGATGCAGTGTTTGGCAACTCGGTCCATGATGCGGCAATGCTGGCGATTGCGAAGCGGGCGTTTCCGGTCAACCCCACGGCAGGCCTGTTGGAGCGTAGCGCGCAGGAGAACTGGGCTGTTTACTATCCTGCCTCCGTTACACCCGCATAAAGAATAGGTGCTCTCGCAGGGCGGTTGGCGGCATACACTGGACTCGGTGAGTGAGTCGATTCCCAAGTTCAAGGTTCCTCCCGGCACGACATTGCCCAGGCCGGTACGCTTTGTTGTCGCAGGGCTAATTTTGCGAACAACGGGGCCGGAAACTGAGGTTCTGATCTGCCAGCGCAAGCCGGATCAGCCGATGAGCTTGAAGTGGGAGTTTCCTGGAGGCAAGATCGAACCGGGCGAAACACCAGAGAATGCCCTGCTGCGTGAGCTGAATGAAGAGCTCGGTATCACGGCTACACTGGGCAAGAGTGTTGCCCGCGTCCGTCATAAATACCGCAACGGCGGCGTGATCGATCTGGAGTTCTTTACCGTGCTTGAGTTTGCAGGCGAGATTGAAAACCGCATCTTCAACGATGTGCGCTGGGCGACACTTTCGACGCTCCCGCAGTATGACTTTCTGGCGGCGGACCTGGGGTTGATTCAGGACCTTTCTGAAGGAAAGATTATCTAGCTGCTTCGAAATATTCGATAAGCTCCAAACTTTCCTTTAGACGGCTTGGAGGGAGCGGTGGACTCCCCCAAAATCTGGTTTTATCAACTTTATCTTCTTCGCCCGCTCCTCCCTCCGTTGCTAGCCGTGAATGGTGTTCCACATCAGCATCAGGGAGAGGCCGATGACGATTATGGCCGTCACCCAGGCCACGATATTGAACCAGTGTGAGTTCGTATATTTTCCCATCAGCTCGTGCCTGTTGATCAGCCGGAGCATGAAGATGAGGACGATCGGCAGCAGAACTCCGTTGAGAACCTGCGAGCCGATAATGACCTTGACCAGAGGAAAATTCGGGATCAGAACTACAGCTGCACCGAGGGCCAGGAGCAGCGTATAGAACCAGTAGAAGAAGCGCGCCTCGCCAAAGCTCTTGTCCAGGCCGCTTTCAAGGCCCAAACCTTCGCAAACCGTATATGCCGTCGAGAGCGGAAGGATAGATGCCGCGAAGATCGAGGCGTTGAAGAGACCAGCCGCAAAGAGAATGAAGGCGTACTGTCCGGCGAGGGGCTTCATGGCTTCTGCAGCGTCAGCGGCCTCGGTGATGTTGCGCATGCCGTGGAGGTAGAGTGTTGCGGCACAGGCGACGATAATGAACCAAGCGACGATGTCGGTAAAGAAGGAGCCTACGATGACGTCGAGCCGGGAGTCCTTGTATTGGCTGACCTCAATTCCCTTCTCGACGATGGACGATTGCAGGTAGAACTGCATCCAGGGCGCAATGGTTGTGCCGATGAGTCCAATCACCATGTAGACATAGTTGCGGTCGCTCCAGACAGAGCGCTCGGGCAGCTTGACGGTCTGTGCGAGAGCGAGGTGCCAGTCAGGCCCACTGAGAACGCCGGCGAAGATGTAAGAGATGTAGACACTGCTTGCAAGCAGGAAGACCTTTTCGACGCTTTTGTAGTCGCCTTTGACGACCAGAATCCAGACGATGAAAGCGCAGATGGGAACGCTGAAATATTTACTGACGTGGAAGAGTTGCATCGAGCCAGCGATACCGGAGAACTCGGCCATGACGTTGCCGAAGTTCACGATAACCAGCAGGATCATGACGACGAAGGTCATGCGCAGGCCGAACTCTTCGCGGATGAGGTCGCTGAGCCCCTTGCCGGTGACGACGCCCATACGGGCACACATCTCCTGCACAACGATGAGGGCGAGAGTGATGGGGATCATCGTCCAGAGCATCTTGTAGCCGTACTGCGCGCCTGCCTGCGAGTAGGTGAGGATGCCGCCGGAGTCATTATCGACGTTAGCTGTGATGAAGCCAGGGCCCAGCACGGCCAGGAAGAGCATCACCCGCGTTCGCCATCTTCTCCACAATGCCATGCGTCGTCTGGCTCTCCCTGAAAAGGACAGTGTCTGGACAAATGTAAGGGCCTGGCAACGTCCAAAGCCAGCCCCAATGTTTGCGTGGGACCGGATCCATACCGGCCTTGATTCAGCATACAGTGAGATGACAATTTACTTCGTTGCAGCCAGATGACGAAGGATGGACTCTGCCCGCTCGACGATTAGGCCAACCTGGCGATCATTGTGGTAGCCGTCGCGGACTCCTCGTGCATAGCCTGCTGCGGCGATCCGGGTGCGGGCAGCTTCGTCAGGAAGATAGCGGCGAATTTTGGCTTCCAGTTCATCGAAACCGGTGAAGAAGACGGCTTCCTCGTCCTCTTTGAAACGAGCCATGTGGCCCGCGGAGCGCTCAGCTAACAGAAAGCCACCGCAACCGGCGATTTCGAAGCTTTTGTGGACGAACTCGTCCTGGTTGGAATGGGTGATGAAGCTGAGGTTGATCTTCGAGCGCCAGATGGCCTCGCGGTACTGCTGTTGGTAGAGCTCTCCCTCGCGGTAGAGCTTGCTGAAGGCTTCGGGTGAGAGCGCGCGCTGCCACGCACGTTGGTTACCAGAGATGACGACGCCGAACTCAGAAGAGAGGCGAGTGAGGGTCTCGGCACGGTCATCGTAGGGGGTTCCTACGAAGGAGACGTCGCGATTGCGGTCTTTGTCGGACCAACCTGCCGCCGGGGGAAAGTGAATCGTCGGCTCGTAGGCTGTTTGGATCTTGATGACATCGCGGGCTCCACGCGCCTTGTAGTCGGCGATGTTCTTGTCTCGCTGGACAACGTGCAGGTCGTAGTGCGGGATGGACTTCATGTAGAGCCGCCAGCCGGGGTCCTGCCGGGTGCCGAAAGGGTTGTCGATCATGTAGCTCACGGTGGCAACGCCAAGAGCACGGAGGCGATCGAGCGTGGCGGGACGCATCCAGAGGAGCTTGTCGGCCCACAGGAGGTCGGGCTTCTCGACTTCGGCAAGACGCAGGAGATCGCGATTCAGGCGATCGACATGCGGACCGGCGGAGAGACGAAAGATCACTTTGCGCACCAACGGATTTTTGGACTCATACTCGTATGCGTTGATGGGGATGACCTGGTGGCCGAGACGTTCGAGCGCCCACAGGCGATAGAGCGACGAGTCGTTTGGGGAGAGGCCCGCAGCGTAAAGAATCTTCATTCAGCTTCGATTATCCGATGAATACCGGTGTGAGCGGAAGGGCAGATTCAGGAGCAATTACAAGCTATCGCGCAGCAAAGCAATCACCTGCTCCGCATGAACGACACCAATTAGCTTTTTCTTTGCATCAATCACCGGAAGCGAACGCAGATTGTACTTATCGAAGAGCTCGGCAACTTTGTGTCCTGAAGTATCACCATGGCAGGTGACAAGATGTCCACGAGGTAGGTCGGTCAGTGGCGTTGTCGGAGACGCGAGAAGAATCCTCACGATCGGGACGAGGCCAGTCATGGTTTCCTCGTTGCCGGTGAGGTAGACATCGGTGATCAGCTCAATATCGCCTTCAAAGTCATGCAGGGCTGTGTGGACATCGGCGACTGTTGCACTCTCCGGCAAGGCAATGTATTCCGTGGTCATGCGACCGGCAGCGGAGTCGTGCGAGAACTCGAGGAGTTCCTCGACCTCCTGACGCTCTTCCGGATCCATCTCTTCGAGGATGGCCTCGGATTTTTCCTCCGGAAGCTCAGCGAGGAGGTCGGCGGCTGCTCCGGGGTCCATCTCTTCGACGATGCCCGCGACATGCTCGGAGTCGAGCGCCTGCACGAGCGCCTTCTGCAGCTTCGGCTCGACCTCTTCGAGGGTCTCGGCGGCGGTCTCCTCGTCGAGGCTTTCGAAGAGTGCCTGTCGCTCTGGCGGAGCGAGGTCTTCGAGAATATCGGCGATATCAGATGGATGCATCTGCGCGAGGTGATCCTGCCCTACCTTCAGGCGGACGCGGCGCGAGGGGTCGATGATATCGACGAACTCCCAGGGAATGATGCTCGCCTTCGTGCGATGGGCCAACTGGTCTACGGCAGCAGATGGAAGCCCTTTCAGGAGGCGGCGAATCGCTCCACGCAGTCCGACCTCAACCTCGGTGATGCGCAGGGTCGTCCTGGATGGCTCGTCTGAAGATACCTCCCATACGAGATTCACATCGTTGACGCGAACGACCTTGCGGCCATTGACATCGATGATCTGCTGATCGAGCAGATCGCGTTCCAGCAGCACAAGCGACTGATCATCGGGCGCGGAGATGAAGGTTGCACCGGACAGCAGACGAAGACCACCGGCAAAAGGCTCCACAGCCTCAACCGCGAGCATATTGCCCCGTTCTTTGGAGACAGAGCCAGCGAGCTTGAGGAGAAAACCGTGCACGCGGCCTGAGTCCTGCGATGGCATCACGGCCAACTCGCGCACACGGCCGAGGACGTTCCCCGCAGCATCGCGCACGGGGGTGCCCATCAGCGAGGAGACCGTGATCGTCTTGTGGTTGCCCTGTTTCGTCATGCGCGGGTCCGCTCGCGCGAGATTACCAGACTTTGCAGACTTTCGCCTTCACCATGGGTTGACCGACTTTGCACCCGAAGGCAGTGGCGAACTGTGGCATGTTGGTGACGATACCGTTGATGCGCGCGAAACCAGGCGAGTGTGGGTCTGTCGCTGCCTGCAGACGGCTGTTGGCCTCGCGCGTGTTCTCGCAGGCCCACTGGGCAAAGCCGATGAAGAAGCGCTGGTCTGGGGTGAATCCTTCAGACGGCTGTAGGTTCATGCCTGCGGTAGCTTTCTTCCAGGCGATATAAGCGATGAGGGTTCCGCCAAGGTCGGCGACGTCTTCGCCGCTGGTGAGTTTGGAGTTGATGTGAATGTCGTCGACGACGACGTACGAAGCGAACTGCTCACGCAGGCAGTTGATGCGATCCTCGAAGCCTTTGGCATCGTCCTTTGTCCACCAGTCTTTCAGGTTGCCGTTGGCGTCGAACTGGCGCCCTTCGTCGTCGAAGCCATGCGTCAACTCATGCCCGATGGTGGAACCGGTGTTGCCGTAGTTGGGCGCGTCGTCCATCTTCGGGTCGTAGAGCGGCGGCTGCAGCACGCCTGCGGGAAAGTTCACGTCGTTCATCTGCGGGTTGTAGTAGGCATTGACGGTAGGTGGGGTCATGTCCCACTCGTCGCGGTCGACAGGCTTGCCGACCTTGGCCCAGTCGCGTGTTGTCTCGAAATCGGCGCCGCGAACAGAGTTGCCAAAGTAATCTCCGGCCTTGATCTCAAGCTTCGAGTAGTCGCGCCATTTGTCGGGATAGCCGATCTTGTTGCGGACGGTGTGCAGCTTGCGGAGAGCCTCCTGTTTGGTGGCCGGACTCATCCAGTCAAGGTGCTCGATCTCGGCTTGCATCGCCTGCTCGATCTGATCGGTCATGAGCACGGTCTTTTGCTTGGTTTCGGGTGAGAAGGTTCGAGCCACGAATTCCTGCCCCAGCGCTTCACCCAGAGAACGGTCTACCTGACGGACACAGGTCTTCCAGCGTGGCGGTTTCTGCTGCGTCCCTCTTAGATAGCGGCTATAGAAATCGAAGTAAGCATCCTCGAACGGAGACGAGAGCGATGTCGCAGCGCCAGTCAGTGCGTGAAAGCGCAGGTAAGCCTTCAGGTCCGCAAGTGGCTCGGTTGTCAGAGCATGATCGACCGCCTTCTGAAAAGCAGGTTGCGCGACGTTGAGTGTGCTTACGTCGGCAACGCCCTGCGTTCGGAGGTAGTCATTCCAGTCGATGACCGGGCTAAGGGAGGCCAGCTGCGCGACAGACATCTTGTGGTACTGCTTATAGGGATCACGGCGCTCGACGCGGGTCAGCGAGGCCTTTGCCAGATCGGTTTCGATATGCATGACGGCAGCGGCATCTTTTTGTGCCTGTGCATCGGACTCGCCGGTGAGCGTCAGGATCTTTTGGATATAGACGACATAGGCTTTGCGGGTCTCTTCACTCTTGGCATCTGTCTTCACGTAGTAGTCGCGGTCGGGCAGGCCGAGGCCGCCGGCGGCGATTTCTGCAATGACGGAGTTTGAATCTCCTGGATCTTGCGTTGAGCCTGAGTTGAAGAAGAACGTTCCTCGCGTGCTTCGATTGAGCGGTCCGAGATAGGCAATCAGGGCTTTGCGATCGGCCAGATTATCAATTGCCACAAGTGTGGGCTTGATCGGCTCCGCTCCTCGCCTATTGATAGCTGCGGTATCCATGCAGGCGGCAAAGTAGTCACCTACCTTCTGCTGAGTCGCCGTTCGATTGGTAGCCTTGGCGTCGGCCTCGAGGATGCCCCATAGAAATTGGAGGTTGTCATTGGCGAGTTTAGAGTAGACATCCCAGCGCGGCTGGTCTGCGGGGATGGGATTGTTCTTCATCCAGCCGCCGCAGGAGAATTTGTAGAAATCGTCGCAGGGATTTACTGAGCGATCGAGCGAGGTCAGATCGAGCGATGGAGAGTAGGGCATCTCTGCAAGGGGGCGCGCCGGAGGCCTCGCAGCCGCTTGTTGCGCCGCTGCAGGTAAAGTCAACAGAAGGCAGATGGATAGGGATGCCAGGTGTCTCTTCATCTTCGTTTGTTCCTCGTTCTGGCATGTTATCGCATGGGTGCGGACGGCTGAGGGATTGCGGCATATTGGCCATTCCTGATATATCGGAAGGACGCAGAAAACGGGTCTGCCGACGGAGGCAATCTTGACAATCAGAGCC
Organism: Edaphobacter flagellatus; assembly: GCF_025264665.1. Taxonomy (NCBI): domain Bacteria; kingdom Pseudomonadati; phylum Acidobacteriota; class Terriglobia; order Terriglobales; family Acidobacteriaceae; genus Edaphobacter; species Edaphobacter flagellatus. The sequence goes on along the minus strand of NZ_CP073697.1, from coordinate 4,238,563 downwards.
AGCACAAGCACACTGCCATCATTGCTGTTGTCTGCCGTTGACGACGGGCACTCACAGATTTCAAGGACAGCCTTGGCCGACTCAACGACAAGCCGCATCAGCTTCACGCTGGACTCGACTCTGGACAGTGTCAACAAGATTGAGCAGACAGCGGAGCAGTACGCACAGCGTGCGGGCTTCGACGAAGACACGATTCCCCACATTGCTATGGCAGTGCGGGAGGCAGCCGTAAACGCAGTGTTGCACGGCAACGCCTATGACGTGAACAAACACATCACCGCATCGTTCGAAACGACCTCGGACGCTCTGGTGATTCGCATCACCGACCAGGGGCCGGGATTGGATCCAAGCACGCTGCCAGACCCTCTGGCCCCGGAAAACATTCTTCGAGGCTCGGGCCGGGGCATCTTTCTCATTCGGGCCTTCATGGATGAGGTAAACTTTCGGCAGTTACACCCAGGAACCGAGCTGACACTTATCAAGCACCGCACACCCGCGAAGTCGGGGACCTAAGGAGAACAGGCAAACATGAGCATGAAAGTTTCTACTCGCCAAGTGGACGGCGTCACCATTCTGGATCTCAGCGGCCGTATCACTCTCGGCGAAGGCAGCGTTACGATCCGCGACGCAGTCCGCGACCTTTTGGCCAAGGGGCAGAAGAAGATTCTGCTGAACCTTGCCGACATCAGCTACATCGACAGCTCAGGCATCGGTGAGTTGGTCAGCGCATTCACCACAGTGAAGAATGCCGGCGGCGAACTGAAGCTGTTAAACCTGACGAAGAAGGTTCAGGATCTGCTGCAGATTACCAAACTGTACACGGTATTCGACGTCAAGGACGACGAGGCTTCGGCGATCTCTTCCTTCAGCAAGTAAATTTTTCCACGCTTAAACAAGAAGGCCGTCGCGTGATGAACTGCGACGGCCTTTCTTCGTGCCAAGGTTCACTCGGCTTCATCTATTTTGAGAAGTCGACCTTGGGCGCGACGCTGTTTGAGGCGTCCCCCTTGAAGTACTCATCGCGATAGTGGAATCCGGACATGCCTGCCCAGATGTTATTGGGGAACTGCCGAACGTACACATTGTAGTCCTCAAGCACCTTGTTGTAACGCTGGCGCTCGACGGCAATACGATTTTCCGTTCCTGCCAGCTCGTCGTTCAAGCGCATGAACTGGTCGTTGCCCTTCAGGTTGGGATACTGCTCCTGCAGGCGGAAGAACGGCCCCAGGGCGACGTCGAGCTTGCGGTTGGCATCGATGTTTGCCGCGTGGTCAGACCCCGCAGCGAGGACACCAGCGCGGGCATTGGCGATGTTGGTCAATATGGTTGATTCCTCAGCAACATATCCCTTCACCGAAGCGACGAGGTTCGGAATGAGGTCGAGCCTGCGCTGCTGGACGACATTGACCTGCGAGTAAGCCTGATTAATGGCTTCGTTCTTTTCGACCAGTGTGTTTCTGGTGCTGACGTAGCTGCCGCCTGCAAAAAGCAGCACGAGGATGATGAGGCCAATGACACCCAGCACAATCCATAGTGGTTTCATGTTCTCTCGGGTATTCCCTTCGTTTAAAAATTTTCGTGCGATTCCTGGAAGGTTTACGGTGTAACTGTATCACTCCCATAGTTTTCCAACTGCCTGCTGAGCCCTGAATTCTTCACCTTAGAAATTAGCGCCGCCACCTCCGGAACGTCCTCCGCCGAAGCCTCCAAAGCCGCCACCATCACCGTCACGGTCGCGGTAGCCTCCTCCACCGCCACCACCCATCAGGTTTCCGAGCAGAAAGAAGATCAGGCCCATATTCCCTGTGCGGGCGAGGACGATCAACAGCAGGAGGATAACTCCGCCACCGATAACCACCTGCATCAGCGAGAGTTGAACAGGCTGCTGCCCAGAGGCTCTCTGCCTTCTGTAAACATGACCGTCAGAGGACAACGCTACACCAGCATCCGTAGCAATAACGTTTGCTATCTGGCGAACTCCCAGAGGGATTGCGGTGTTGTAGTCGCCTTGATTGGCGGCCGGGACCATGGAGCGGCCGATGTCGCCGACCTTGGCATCGTTCAAAATGCCTTCAAGACCGTAGCCTACCTCGATGCGACCCTTCCGCGGCTTCATGACGAAGATCATCAGGACACCACGGTCGTCCTTGTTCCCTACGCCCCATTTATCTTCAAGCTCGGTCGCAAATTCTTCGATGGTCTGATCGTTGTCGAGCGTGTTGACGGTGATGACGGCGATCTGCGCATGTGCCTGGCGATCGACCTGGGTGCAGAGCGATTCCAGATTGTCTTTTGTCGCAGGTGACAGGACTCCGGCAAAGTCGTTGATATAACCAGCCGGAGCCGGAAGAGATTTGACCGATTCCGCGACAAGCGGCGCCGCCGGCGCAAGAAGCAGGATGACGACGCTCAACCATCGGAGGACGCGATTCATTGTCCGACTATTCTACGCCGTCCCCGCTCAAGCGAGGTGAGTGCTCCAGATATGCACTACGGTGTTGGAGGCGCCGGTTTGTTTTCGCGATGCGGCAGAGGAACTCCATTCTGTTCCGCAAGCTTATTGGCCATCACGAGATGCTCGTGAATCACCTTGGCGGCTTTATCGACGGCAGCCCTAAGCTGTGAATCGTTGGTCGTCTGCGATTCAAAGCGGAATGCGCGCAGGTCTTCGTGATGCTCTTTGACGATGCAAGCCAGGTATTCCTTGTCAAAAGCCTCTCCGCTTAGCCCGTTGAGCCGGTCATACTGGGCTTGATCTGTTTTGTTGAGCTTCTTTGGGAGACGCATGCCGATCGCATCCGCTACCTGCGCCATCGAGTCATTGAGCCTGGCGTGGTCGTCAGCTACTTTTTGCCCAAACTCCTTGATGTCCGACGAACTGGCCTTCGTCGAAGCCAGTTTCCCAAGCTCCACCTGCGCGAGACCATCTTCGGTAGCCTTGCGCAGGAACATCTTGTCCTTCATTTCCTGAGCTGCATCGTCAGGCGCTCCGCTGGAATCGCGCATGGACACGGTGGGAGCCTGCGCGCGTCCCGGCTGGTTGGGCTGTGTCTGCGATGCAGGCGGCGCCATCGGATCGTTCTGCGCAAAAAGATTTGTCGAGGGAAAAACTGCCATTGCTCCAAAAATAATCAAATAACTTACATTGGCTTTCATGATTCAACTCCTTCTGGCCCGTGGCTGAAAACCTCGCCCACAGTTTTGGTATCTTCACTCTCCGGTTTGGTTGCCTGTTACAACACCGAGTTCTTTGCCGATGCACTGTATCCTGTCATCTGGAGCTTTGACAATGACTGAAAGTGCTACTCTGCCTCCGGTTGCCCGCCGTGATTCCACCCCCACCACGCTGCATGGACAAACGCTCGAAGACGACTATCGCTGGCTGCGGGACAAGGGCTCCCCTGAGGTAACCGCCTATCTTGAGGCCGAGAATGCCTACACCGCTTCCGTCATGAAGTCCACCGAAGAGCTGCAAACGAAGCTCTACGCGGAGATGCTCTCGCACATCAAAGAGACAGACGAGTCTGTTCCCTTCCTCGATCGCGGCTGGTTCTACTACACACGCACGGTTGAGGGCAGCCAGTATCCGATCCAATGCAGGAGAAAGGCCGTCAACGGCACTTACGATCAGGAGCAGACGGAAGAGATCATCCTCGACGTCAACAAGCTGGCTGAAGGACAGCCGTTCATGGCCGTCGGAGCCATGACAGTCAGCCCGGACGGACAGAAACTGGCTTACTCAACCGACAACACAGGCTTTCGGCAGTACACATTGCATATTCGCGATCTGAGTACCGGCGCCGATCTGGCGGACACAGCCGAGCGAGTCGGATCGCTGGTGTGGGCGGCGGACTCGCACACGCTCTTCTATACGACCGAAGACGAGATCACGAAGCGGCAGGACAAGCTCTTCCGTCACCGGCTGGGTGATCCAATCGACGATGACGCGCTGATCTACGAAGAAAAGGATGAGCGGTTCAATGTCGGTGTCGGCCGGTCGCGCGATGGCAAGTACCTGTTTATGGAGGCCGGCAGCCATACAACGAACGAATGCAGCTATCTCCCCGCGGATACTCCGGGCGGCGTCTTTCTGGTGATTGCGCCTCGCAAGGACGAGCAGGAATATTATGTCGATCATCGCGATGGTCTGTTTTATATCCGCGTCAATGACACAGGCAAAAACTTCCGCGTCGTGACTGTACCAGTGGACGGCGGTGGGCGCGAGGATTGGAAGGAGTTCGTCCCGGAGGACAAGGAGGTGCCGCTGGAGGACTTCGACGTCTTCGCCAACTTCTGTGTCTTATCCAAGCGTGAACTGGGACTGACGACGCTTGAGGTCTGCGCGTTCCATCCGGACGGAACGCTTCTTCCGGGCAGAAAGATCAGCTTTCCTGAGCCCACCTATACTGCGCTGGGCAACATCAACCGGGAGTTTGCCACAGAGAAGTTCCGATATAGCTACCAGTCTCTTGTCTCTCCGGCATCGATCTATGACTATGACGTCAGAACCGGCGCCTCCACACTACTGAAGCAGCAGGAAGTACCCGGCGGCTTCGACTCATCGCGGTACGCTTCGGAGCGCATCTGGGCTACGGCAAAAGATGGAGTGAAGGTGCCGGTGTCGATTGTTTATCGACGAGATTCCTTCAAGCAAGACTCGAGCAATCCTCTCTATATCTATGGATACGGGTCATATGGCTATCCGCTTCCAGTCGGATTCAGTGCTGCGAGGCTCTCGCTTCTTGACCGCGGAGTGGTGCTAGCCTACGCCCACATCCGCGGCGGCGGCGACCTGGGAGATGCCTGGCATGATGCCGGAAAGATGATGGTGAAGCGCAACACCTTTACCGACTTCATCGCCGTTGTTGAGACGCTGGTCGCCGAAGGCTACGGAGCAAAAGACCGCGTTGCCATCGAAGGCGGAAGCGCTGGCGGACTGCTGATGGGAGCCGTGGTCAACGAGCGGCCGGATCTTTTCAGCGTCGTCCTGTCCCACGTCCCCTTTGTGGACGTGATGAACACGATGCTGGATGCCACACTGCCGCTAACGGTAGCCGAGTATGAGGAATGGGGAAACCCGAATGAGCCTGAGGCGTTCTCCTACATGCGTTCGTATTCGCCATACGACAACCTGAAGCCTGGGAACTATCCGGCGATGCTGGTGAAGACCAGCCTGAATGACTCGCAGGTGATGTATTGGGAGCCAGCTAAATATGTGGCGAAGCTGAGGACGCTGAAGCAGAACTCCACTCCCTTGCTGCTGCACATCAACATGGACGCAGGGCATGGAGGCGCCTCAGGCCGGTACGACTACCTGAAGGAAATCGCCTTCGACTATGCGTTCCTGCTGACGCAGCTCGGAGTCGTATAAATTCGGAAAATTTGATGGACAAAAGATCAAGAATCTACTTGAATCATCCAAATGCAGACCCTTGGCCTTTCGTCGAAACCGCAACCGGCTGACAATCTTTTTAAGAGACTTTTCTGGCCTGCAATTGAGAGTCAATACGATGTAGATCTCTTGGGCCAACAAGGGTTCTGGGTTTGCACCGTCATTGCCCTTATGTCGCTAGTCTTGCTGTCGATCATGGGGACGCCCATAGCAGCTTTGTTAACCGCCCTGACATTCTTCCTAGGTGGCTGTGGAGTACGTCAGCGGAGCACTGCCGCCTCTCTTTTAGTTTGCCTTCTCTATTTGGCTAACTTTGTTGGAGGAATGATTGTTGGATCGCCCGGCAACCCATTCATACAAGCTGTAGTTGTAATGCTATTGTTTGCAAATGTAAGAGCGACGATTTTATCTCGACACTGGATGGCACAATCCGCCGAACCACTCGATCAAGAGATCCCGGAGAGGCTAACGGAAACAATAACCGACAAATTTTCAAATATCCTGCCTTCCCGGATATGGCCTATAGGACGTTATGTCTTCTATCCGTTGGTCGCAATCATGCTACTCCTTACAATCGTGGGGCTTGCAGCAATGAAAACACAAGCAGGCATACATCGGACTGCGTCCCCAACTACAGAGCAGATCGAAATCTCCCCTAAAAATTAGCTTTGAGTTGAAGAATTAGTTCCTAACTCCTTGCATCACGCGCTCGACGCGGCGCTGCGCTTCTCCGTTGATGGGAAGTCCGGGGAGGCGTGGGCGTCCACCGAAGTAGCCGTTCAGGTCGGAAGCGTAACGAATGCCAGCAACGCCCAGCTCGTTCTCAATAAGCTGAATGGCTGGAGCCACTCGTGCCTGCTTCTCGTCGGCCAGCGGCTCGTCATCGTCCTTCCATGCAGCAAAGACCTCGTAGGTCGCCTGCGGAGCACAGGCAGCGAAAGCGGGCATCGCTCCAACCGCTCCGGCACGAAGTCCTGCAAGCATTCCTGCGGAGTTGGCCGTCAAGATCTGAAAGCCAACGGTCTTGGTGCGCGTTTTCAGCGCAGGCTTGGGGGGCGCTGTGGCTACGGCGGCCCCTCCGCCAAGGTTTTCGGCAGCGATGAAGGTTGCGGCTCCCTCTCCGGCCTGCGTGGCCAACATGCGGCCTGTGGCAGCGGCGAATACTGTAGTCACCGTCACCTGGCGGCTTACGCTTGCCGTGGCCGCGCGAACCGCCGCGATGCGGCTAGCCGCTGCGTCTTCATCCGCTAATCCAAGCACCTGTGAGTGTGCAGCCATTTCGGCGATCACCTCCACCGGAAGCGGAGCATCATTCGTCGAGTACATCACGACCGGCAATGCGGAGCGGTCGGAAACGGCCTGCAGGAAGAGCAGCCGCTCGGCTTCAGGTCGTCTTGCAGGAGCCTTGAGAAGCACGGCGTCGTAATTCGCCTTTGCGGCAAATTCAGCCAGATTGAGTGCCCCTGCAACGCTGGCGCGCGAAACACCTGCGAGCATCACCTTTGTCTCGGCTGCCAGGCTGATGGCGGCGCTCAATGCCTCGCGGGTCTCCTCGTCGGAGAGCATTTCCGGCTCCCCGACATCGCTGAGCACGGCGATTCCGGCGGCAGGCGTCCGCGAGTAACGATCGACGTTGTGTTCGATCTTGCGGAGGTTCAGACGGCCATCGGAATAAAACGGGGTCGTAACGGGCAGGTGGAGACCTTCAAGCAACATGACTCCATTCTAAAGCGATTGGAACCACGCATGAATGGTCACCGCAAATGACAACAAGCATGACACGAAAGACGTAAGTTGATGCTGCCGTTTTGGCACCGCTTTGGGGTACCCTTTGAAGTGATGGAAGGCTATCACGACATCTCGCAGGGGAAGTCCATAGGCGATCTGGGCCGCGAGGCCCTCTGGTTCCTGCTGCACACGACGCTGGCATTTCTCTTTCTTGTCGGCGTTGTTACCGTGATGACGATCAATCACCCAGACCCCGATGCCCAGAACCCGAAGCTGCTGGCAACGGTGCTGGCTTTCCTGGTGCCTCTGGTTGGCGGTTTTATCATCGCCAAAAAGCAACAGAACGACATCGCCGGATACGTCTGGATCTCCGGCATGGTCATCTTCGCAATCGTCTGCGTCTGGGTGCTCGACCTGCCCACGGGCAATGGCCTGTGCGAGAACTGCGGCGCGCTAGAGAAGCTGTGGCGCACCTTCTTCGATATACAGCACGGCAGTGGCCTGATGGCTGGTGACGGCCTCTTCGCCGGAACCTGGATTCCGCTGTCGATGATCGGCTACGCCATGGGAGCGAAGCTGGGTCTCGATAAGAACTAGACCGTCACTTCGCTCCGGCTGGCGTGAAGCTCCTGTAACGCAATCACATTCAACGTACCCCGCTGTAAGGCAGCGATGCCCTCGGCTGCGGCGCGTGCAGCGGCCAGCGTGGTGATCGTCGGGATACGTGCGAGCACAGCGGCGCGGCGAATCGCCTTCTCGTCGAAGAAGGTATCCTGGCCACGCGGCGTATTGATGATGAGCTGGATACGGCCGCCCTTGATGAAGTCCACCACGTTGGGACGGCCTTCCTTCACCTTGTAGACACGCTCCGGCTGCAGACCAGCTTCTTCAAGCACGGCCGCAGTTCCGTGTGTTGCAACGAGGTGGAAGCCCATCTCGACGAACTGACGCGCCAGCGTTGCAACGCCTGCCTTGTCATGATCGTTGACGCTGAGGAAAACGTTACCCTGGGTCGGCAATACTTGTCCGGCTGCGATCTGGGCCTTGGCAAAGGCCTCGCCGAAGTTGTCGGCAACGCCCATCACCTCGCCTGTCGAGCGCATCTCAGGTCCGAGCACCGGATCGACTCCCTGAAACTTGCCCCATGGGAAGACCGGCGATTTGACGAAGAAGTGCGCGCCCGTGCCGAGGTCCTTGCCCGAGGCAACCTGTGCTGGAAGAAGCGCCTTGAGCTTTTGGCCAACCATGATGCGCGAGGCAATCTTCGCCAGCGGCACGCCCGTCGCCTTCGAGACATACGGCACCGTGCGCGAGGCGCGTGGATTGACTTCGATTACGTACACCTTGCCGTGCTGGATCGCGAACTGGATGTTGACCAGACCGCGGACTTCGAGTGCCATCGCCAGCTTGCGTGTGTAGTCACGGATCGTGTCGAGCACGTCGGCACTGAGATCGACGGCCGGAAGCACGCAGGAGGAGTCGCCGGAGTGAATGCCGGCCTCCTCGATGTGCTGCATGATGCCCGCGATGATGACATCGTCTCCATCGCAGAGTGCATCGACGTCGACCTCTGTCGCATCTTCGAGGAAATGATCGATCAGAACTGGACGCTCCTGCGAGTATTCGATCGCAGTCGTCATGTAGTGCAGCACGGAGGCGTCATCATATGCGATGACCATCGCACGCCCACCGAGCACGTAGGAGGGACGCACGAGCACGGGATAACCGACGCGGTTCGCACCGGCTACGGCCTCGTCCACGCTGGTCGCCATCGCACCCTGCGGCTGCGGAATCTTGAGGTCTTCGATCAGCTTGCCGAAACGCTTGCGGTCTTCTGCGAGATCGATGGATTCCGGCGAAGTGCCGATGACCGGCACACCAGCGTTCTTGAGCGGCAGCGATAGATTGAGCGGTGTCTGTCCGCCAAACTGTACGATCATGCCGATCTCTGCACCAGCCGATGCTTCGTGCTCATAGACGGCAAGCACGTCCTCAAGTGTCAGCGGCTCGAAGTAGAGACGATCGGACGTGTCATAGTCGGTCGAGACGGTCTCAGGATTGCAATTGATCATGATCGTCTCGTAACCATCTTCGCGCAGAGCGAAAGCCGCGTGGCAGCAGCAGTAGTCGAACTCAATTCCCTGCCCGATACGGTTGGGGCCGCTGCCGAGGATGATGATCTTTTTCTTGTCCGTCGGCGCTGCCTCGTCTTCCTCGTCGTAGCAGCTATAGAGATACGGCGTAAAACTCTCGAACTCTGCGGCGCAGGTATCGACCAGCTTATAGACCGGCTTGACGCCGAGCTTCTTGCGCAGAGCGCGCACCTTTGCTGTGCCTGCCGCTCCAACCAACCCCCAGACGGCAGCGAGCCGTTCGTCGGAAATGCCCATACGTTTGGCGGTGCGCAGCTGTTCGGCGGTGACAGTATCGACGCTTGTGTCGCCGATGGCCTTGATCTCGTCGGTGATCTGCTTGATCTGGTAGAGGAACCACGGATCCATCGTCGTGATGCGCGCGACCTCGCGAACAGTCATGCCGCGTTCGAAGGCATAACGCACATAAGCGAGGCGCTCCGGATGCGGCGTTACGAGGCGCTGCGTCAGGCGGCGTGGCTCGATGTCGTCGGCAGTCGCTTTTTTGCCGGTCTCAAGCGAACGCACGGCCTTCATCATCGCTTCCTTGAAGGTGCGGCCGATAGCCATCACTTCGCCAACCGATTTCATCTGCGGACCGAGCGTCTCGTCGGCGCCGGGGAACTTCTCGAACTGCCACTTCGGAATCTTGACGACCACGTAGTCGATCGTCGGCTCGAAGCAGGCAGGTGTGGCCTTGGTAATGTCGTTCTGAATCTCGTCGAGCGTGTAGCCGACAGCGAGACGCGCGGCGATCTTCGCGATCGGGAAGCCGGTGGCCTTCGAGGCGAGAGCGGATGAGCGCGAGACACGAGGGTTCATCTCGATCACGGTCATGCGGCCCGTAACGGGATTGACGGCAAACTGCACGTTCGAGCCGCCGGTCTCAACACCGATCTCGCGAATGACGCGGATGGCAGCATCGCGCATTACCTGGTACTCGCGGTCGGTCAGCGTCTGTGCCGGGGCGACCGTGATGGAGTCGCCGGTATGCACGCCCATCGGGTCGAAGTTCTCGATCGAGCAGATGATGATGACGTTGTCCTTCAGATCGCGGACAACCTCAAGTTCGTACTCCTTCCAGCCAAGCACACTCTCTTCGATCAGGCACTCGTGAACCGGGCTGAGATCGAGCCCGCGCGAGAGGATCTCGGTCATCTCCTCGCGGTTGTAGGCGATGCCACCGCCCGATCCGCCGAGGGTAAAGCTTGGGCGGATGACCGTTGGGAAACCGATCTTCGCGGCAAATTCCAGCCCTGCGCTCACCGTATTCACTAACTGCGACTTCGGCATATCGAGGCCGATCTTGTTCATCGCATCCTTGAAGAGCAAGCGATCTTCAGCCTTCTTGATGGCTTCGAGCTTCGCGCCAATCAGCTCGACGTTTTGCTTTTCGAGAAAGCCAGAGTCGGCGAGATCGACGGCGAGGTTGAGTGCGGTCTGTCCGCCAACGGTCGGCAGCACAGCAAACTTGCCGTCGCCAGGCTTCATCATCGCAGCCTCGACGCGGATAACCTCTTCAAGATAAGCAGCGCTCAGTGGCTCGATATAGGTGCGGTCGGCAACCTCGGGGTCAGTCATGATCGAGGCCGGATTCGAGTTGATCAACACGACTTCATAGTCCTCGGCCTTGAGCGCCTTACAGGCCTGCGTGCCGGAGTAGTCGAACTCCGCCGACTGGCCAATGACGATCGGCCCGGAGCCGATCACAAGTATCTTCGCGATGTCGTTTCTGCGTGGCATCTTTACATCTTTCTGGTTGTTGATCTGCGCGGCGTTTCAAAGGGCGCCTATTCTGCGCCCTTTGTCCAATGCCTGAAATCCAACTACTTCTTCCACTCCATCATCATTTTGCGGAAGTCCTGGAAGAGATAATGCGAATCGTGCGGTCCGGGGCTGGCCTCGGGATGGTACTGCACGCTGAACATGGGGTCCGTCTTGTGCCTGAGGCCCGCCAGCGTGTGATCGTTGAGATTGGTATGTGTTTTTTCTACATCTGCCGGAAGTGACTCGGGATCGACGTTGAAGTTGTGATTCTGCGCCGTGATCTCGACCTTGCCCGTCTGGTGGTTCATGATCGGATGGTTGCCGCCATGATGACCAAACTTGAGCTTGTAGGTCTTGCCGCCGAGCGCGAGCCCGAAGATCTGGTGCCCGAGGCAGATGCCGAAGAGCGGCTTCTTGCCTTTCAGCTTCTTCACACTCTCAATCGCATAGTCGAGCGGCTCCGGATCGCCGGGGCCGTTCGAAAAGAAGACACCGTCGGGATTCAACGCGAGTACCTCTTCTGCTGTCGTCTTCGCCGGAACAACCGTGACGTCGATGTTCTCGCGCGCGAGCATACGCAGAATGTTCTCTTTGATGCCGAAGTCGTAGGCGACGACGTGCAGTGTTTCGCCTTCAACAGCGGGCTTCAGCAGCGGATCGCCGGTCTGGTTCTTCGGCTCCGTCGCATCCCACTTGTAAGGTTCCTTCGTGGTGACGACGCTTGCCAGATCGGTGCCTTCCATCTTCGGGATCGAGCGCGCTTTAGCAATGAGAGCATCGACATCGAGATTGTCGCCACTGGCGAGCACACCGCGCATCACGCCGTTAGCGCGCAGATGGCGCACGATGGCACGTGTATCGACCTCGGCGATTACGGGAACGCCGTAGCGCTCAAGATATTCATCGGCGACCTGGGTTGAGCGCCAGTTGGAGCTGACCGGCGAAAACTCGCGTGTCACCAAGCCTTCGATAAAGGGCTTTCTCGACTCTGCATCGGACGGTGTCGTTCCATAGTTGCCGATGTGAGGATTGGTAAGAACCACGATCTGTCCTGCGTAGGAAGGATCGGTAAAGATCTCCTGATAGCCGGTCAGAGATGTATTGAAGACCACTTCGCCGACGCACTCCGTTTGTGCGCCAAAACTTTTGCCGCGAAAGATGCGCCCGTCTTCGAGCGCCAGGATTGCCTGCATTGCCTCACCGAGGAGTGGATTTAATAGATTCTATCAGCAATGAGCGTGGTTTTCGATACCTGCGGAACGATTTGCTGTGTGTTGTTGCGATCAGGAGTGCCTTGATGAACGCGCGGTGAAAATCTGCCGGCACATCCACTTCCCGAAACCACCGTTATTCGATCTCGATGACCACATCACCGCCTTCGATGCGCAGCGGAAATGCAGCTACGCGCTCATTCGACGGATATTCGGCGATGCCGGTCTTCGCGTGAAACATCCATGCGTGCCAGGGGCAGACGACGAGGTCGCCTTCGAGCCATCCCTGGCCGAGTGGGCCGTGGCGGTGGGGGCAGACGTTATCGAGAGCCGAGAGCTCCCCGTTGACATTGGCGAGACAGATGGCGTGGCCTTCGACTTCAGCTTCACCCACGCTGCCAGGCGCTGGCGCCTCGGACAAACTGCATAACTTCACCCACTTCGACACTTGCCTTGCCTCCACTGTCTTCATGGTATCCGGTGTGGATGCTACTCTCGTAGAAAGCGCCCTTTCGATGTCCCGTTCTGCACGAAAACCAACGCATAAGCATTCCTCAGCAGCTCCGCAGACCATCAGCGGACGCTGGCTGGCGAAGGCAATGGCTATCGTCATTCTGGCGGCGCTGGTGTGCAGCTACCTGAGCCTTTGCCTGCTTTACCGCATTGGACAGTGGCAGATTGTGTTGCATCCAGATCGCGCGGCGAGGTCGCAAAGCGCTCCAGCAGATATGCTTCGTTTCGGTCCCGACGAGTCGGGTCGTCCGCAGCTGACTGGCGAGTTTCTCGTTGCGCCTCCTGGTGGGAGATACAACAGCGTTACGATTCTGTTTCTCGGCGGCGGCGATGGATCGCGGAAGAATTATTCGGATACTGTTGCGGCGCTGAATTATGTCGGGCTGAATGTGTTGTGGTTCGACTATCGCGGTTACGGGCTGAGCGCGGATATCCATCCCAACCAGCAGCGTCTGATGGAGGATGCTGATTCGGCCTGGAGCTATTTGACCGGTACTCGAGGCGTTGCGCCGCAGCGGATCATTCCTTATGGAACGGGAGTTGGCGCTTCGCTGGCTGCGGCTCTGGCGGCGAAGCATGGCGAGATTCAGGCGGTCATTCTCGATTCCCCTTTTACAGACCTGCTTGAGGTAGCGAGGAAGGATTCGCGATCGGGGTTGTTGCCTATCTCGATGCTGTTCAACGAACGGTTTCCGCTGGCTGCTCCTTTAGCGACGCTGCAGACGCCAAAGTTGCTTTTATCGCCAGCCAATAAGCCGGAACCTGCAGCGTTTGCGGCGGCAGCGACACCGAAGATGGCCGTTTCTCTTCCAACGGGAAGCTGGCCTCTTTATGACCAGGCAGTGACGCGGTTTCTTGATCAATATGTTGCCGTTCCAGGCGGACAGGTTGTGCCTTCCGTGGCACCTGTGGGAACAAAGACGCGCTGAGGTCTGCCGATCCGGTTTAGCCTCAGGTTATATGTCCAAGACACTGAATAATCTGCAGCCCTGGGGCGCGCTTCTGATGCGACTGGTGCTGGGTGCGGCGATGATCTATCACGGTTACAGCAAGGTGATTCCGGCGGGCGGTTTTCACGGAGGCAATATGTTTTCGGCGCTGGAGCGACACAGCCATTATGTTGCTTCGCTGGGACTTCCCTACTGGTTGGGAATCGTTTCGGCGCTGACAGAGTTTGTTGGCGGCATTCTGCTGGTGCTGGGGCTTCTGACTCGGTTTGCGGCGTTCCTGGTCGCGGTCAACATGCTGGTCGCGATTGTGATGGTAAATCGGCATCACGGCTATGCCGGATCGGAGTATTCGCTGGCGTTACTGGCGATCGCGGTGATGCTTTTCTTTTATGGAGCAGGCGCCTGCGCGATGGACCGGCGGTTTGGGCTTAGCTAGTCCCCCCTCCCCCTATCTTTTCAAACAAGGCGTTTATTTTCTTCGACTTGCCGGATTTCAACAAGGTAAAATATTCAAAACAGGCGAGTTAACATCAAAATATTGATTCAGAAGGAGTTAGCCCCGGCATGATGCCGGGGCTAACTGTATGTTTTGTCTATGTTTAAAGTGTAGCAAAGCGACCGAGGCAAATCGGCACTTTTTCTGAACTTTATCCCATTTATAATGAATGATTTGAGATTTTGTGGGGCTTGACAAGGTTTGGGTATCGCAGTCCTTCGACTCCGCTATGCGCGGGCGGGCGTTTATCGAGTTGGAGCTTTAAGGAGAGAAGGCCCTCGGTGTTCTGAGGGCCTCATATTGGTGGGGAAGTTGCCTTGCGGATATGGGAAACCGAAGCTGTGGGAACTGCTAACCTCGGCAATTGCTTGTTACATTCAATAAGACGCTGGTGTGCGATAAAAGTTGTGCGGGTTTTCCATTTTTTTGAATTGAATGATGGCTCATATTCAAAAAAATGTATCAAGACAGACAACCCCTACCGGGTCCCGGTAAGGGTTGTGGAAAATATCACGCAGAATCAGTTAGATAGCTATTTTAGACGATGTTGAGGAACTGGGAGGGATCGACCTTGCCGCCGGGGAAAACAAGATCCAGATTACGGGAGCCGAGGGTTTTATAGGCGGCTTCGCCGAGGACACGGCGGAAGTCGGTGGTGACGGCGAGGTCACGCCCCTCGTTAAGCTGCTCGTTGGCGAGGCCGGGCCACTTGCCGTAGACCTTGCCTCCACGAACCTGGCCGCCGAGGACGAACATGACGTTGGCGTGTCCGTGATCGGTTCCGCCGGTACCGTTCTGGCGTGCGGTACGGCCGAACTCAGACATCGTCACGAGGGTGATGTTCTGGGCGTCATCGCCCATGTCGCGCCAGAAGGCAGCGATGGTGTCGGAGAACTCGCGGAGGCGGTTGGCGAGCTGGCCGTTGACGTTGCCCTGGTTCTGGTGGGTGTCCCAGCCGCCGATGTCGGAGAAGGCGGCCTCGACGCCGAGGTTGGCTTTAAGAAGCTGGGCGATCTGCTTGAGGCTGTTGCCAAACGGAGTGTTTGGGTAGGTGACGCCGGCAGCGGGCTGATATTTGGCCGGGTTGGCGGCCTTGAGCATCTTGACGGCTTCGAAGGTCTCCTGCCCGGTGCCGTGGAGGATGGAGTCGGAGCTGGAGTCGTACATGGCCTGAAAGGCGTTGGAAATGGGTGAGGTCTGCGGGCCGCGTCCGGCGACGGAGAAGTCGGCGAGGTTGTTGACGGCGATGGCGGAGACTTTGCCCTGCAAGGTACGAGGCACCTGGGTTCCGAGGGCGACGGCGCGGAAGGCGGAGGGCTTGCTGGCGAGCGGCTCGGCCTGGAGGGCGCGGTTCAGCCAACCGTCGTCGGTGGATTTCACACCGGGCGTGCCGCTCTCCATGTAGTCCTGTGCGTCGAAGTGCGAACGGGTGGAGTCGGGAGAGCCAGCGGCGTGAACGATGGCTAGATGGCCCTGCTCGTAGAGAGGCTTGAAGGAGGCCATAGCGGGATGCAGACCGAAGAAGCCGTCGAGGTTGAGGACCTCGTTCTGCTTGATGGCGATGAAGGGCCGCATGGCGTAGTAGTTGGGCTCGCGGTAGGGCACGACAATGTTGAGTCCGTCGGCAGCACCGCGCTGGAAGAGGATGACAAGCTTCTTATGATTGGCAGCCGCCGTGGTGACCTCGGCCAGGACGCTACGAGAGAGGAAGCTGGGAATGGTGGAGGTCCCAACCAGCGCAAGCGCACCACCCTTCATGAAGCCTCGTCTTGTGATTCCGGAGTTGCTGGGCATTTTCTTCTCTCCCTGGGGCCTTGTATCTTGGGCCTATATCCTACTCTGTAGAAACTCGCTCCTGATCAGTAAGTTTCGCTTATCTTCCCGGATTCCTGAAGGGTGCTTATGTCACTTACACGACCATCCTTGCGGGTACTGGGAAACCGCAGATCCTTCGATTCGGCTATGTTCCGCTCAGAATGACACGGTGTGGGCGGCATCGAGATTCATGCCTGCCCGATACGAAATGCGGAGGTTCCTCGGCTTCGGCCTATGGCCTTCGCTCGGAATGACACATCATTCAAGTCAACCAGATATGTCGATGCGCCTCCTTAGCGGCGCTGGAATTCGGGAGAGCCTAGTAACAGGCCGGCCATTGTGGCAGCTTCACGATCGACTGGAGGACGCGGCGGTTGTGCCGGAGCGGCCGCGTTGAGGATGGCTCCCATCGGCTCGACATCGCGGGTGCGAATGCCAAACTGCTTTTCTGCTTCCTGCTGTGTGGCTTGCGAATCGATCTGATTGAGCACTGTTGAGCGGGTTTGCTCGGAGGCAGGCTGACCGAGGAGAAGTTTTTCCAACTGCGACTCCTTTGCGGATGCGGAAGAAGTCGTGTCGTCCATGGCGGCGGGCTTTACCTGCGCGGGAGAAGCTGCGAGAAGCGATGTCCAGTCGATGTAGGTTCCACCGACGCGTTCGCCCGCGAGGGTGATGGAGAAGTTCATGCGATTGACGAGTGCGCCGGTCGAGACCCAGGGCTCGGCGAGCCAGCTGTAGCCATTGGGCGTCTGCATGCCGTAGAGAGGCATGCCCAGGCGGTCGAGTGCGTTGACGAGCGGGAGCGGGTTGGTGACGTCGGCGTTGCTGGCGCGAAGCGAGGAGACGACGAATTCAAGCGGCGTCTTCATCTTGGCGCGGTAGACCTGCTGTGACCAGAACTCGGGTGCGTCAAACATGGTCCGCAGGACAGTGGCGATATCTCCGTTGCTGGCGAGCCAGGCGGCGGACATGGCGTCGATGAGCGACTGTGGCGGATCGTCGCTGACGAAGCGGATGGCGAGTTTGCGGGAGACAAATTTTGCAGTAGCCGGACTGGTGGCCAGCATGTGCAGCACCTGGAGTCCTTCGCGCTCGCCGCCTTCGTGGATCTGCGTGCCGAGAACGGTTTTGGTGCCGGGCTCGTGACGGCGCTCTTCGAACTGGAACTCGCCGTTGCGGAGAGGCTCGACAGTCCAACCAGTAAAGACGCGTGCAACTTGCGTGACGTCGGCCTGCGTGTAACCGCCGTTGACGCCGAGGGTGTGGAGCTCCATCAGCTCGCGGGCATAGTTTTCGTTGAGTCCTTGTGGGCGTCCTTTGGCCGCGGGGTTCGCGGGCATCAAGGCGCGGGCTCGGGCTCCTCGTGTGGCAGCGATGGAGTTGGGGCCGATGCTCTGTGCGTTGTCGAGATAGAGCAGCATCGCGGGGCTTTTGGCGGTGGTGACGAGGAGGTCTTCAAACTTGCCGAGAGCGTGCGGACGGATGGTGTCGCGCTCGTAGGCGGGAAGGAGGTAAGGCTCGTTCTGGTTCTTGCGAATGTAGACGTTGAAGTGGTTGAGCCAGAAGTCGGTCATGACGGCTTCGAGCTGGCGTTCGGAGTAGACGTCCCGGATGAGACGCGTGGCGAGGACTTCGGAGCCGACGAGACGCGGGCCTCCGCCAAGGGCCATGAGGATTTCACGTTGCTGCGGGGTGAGTCCTTCACCGGCGGCGGCGAGTTCGGCGGGAGTGAGGCTGCGGCGGAAGACGGCGAGCTCGGCGGGAGTCATGGAGAGGATGCGCTGCATCCTCTGCTCGGGCGGGAGGTTGACGATCTTGATGGCTTCGAGGCCGGAGTAGAGCTGCTCTTCGTGGGCAGACATGGCGGGCGTTGCGGGATCGACTCGGTCACCGGGGAATGCCGTGACTTGATCGTCGTCTGCCTTGTTCATGGATTGTGGATCGTTCTTCGCCATCTCGGCAGACTTCTGCGCGGCATCCTGTTTGGCCTTGGCCTGCTGATAGCGGGCGATGCCGTCGCGGTAGATGGCAGCTTCGACAGGGTCGGTGGGCATGGGGAGGCGGCCGTCCATCACCTGACGGAGAACCTGCGGGCTGGGATAGCGGTGGAGAAGCTCGGCTTGCTGGAGCTTCATGGCGGGAAAGCTGTCGAGGCGGGCGTCGAGGGCGGAGTCGTCGATTTTGGCGGGGTGAAGCTGCTGGTCGAACCAGCGGTCGAGGCCGATCTGGCGGACGCGGTCGATGTCGCCGGGGCGCGGGCCGAAGGTGAAGCGGTTAAGCGCGTGCAGGATGCGTTCGTCGCTCTGGAGTTGCGTGCTTGGGGGTATCTTTTTCTTCTTTGCGGCTGAAGCGGGCAGAGGCTGCAGGAGCAGCAGAGCGCAGAGGCCGGTGGCTATGCCGGCCTCAAACGAGCTGTGGATGCGGCGGCTGAAAGACTTCACGTGAGACATACTTTTCCCCTTGCCGCGCCGGAAGCGAACGTGGGCTGCACAGGTACTGACACGCGCATGGAGCGGCAGTTGCGTTCGTAGGCGTTGAAAGCGGACTTAGAACGCTGCCAGGTCGCCGATGGCGCGGTACAGATCCTCCGGTTGGGGCAGGATAACGTCTTCGAGCAGCGGCTGATAGGCCACGAAGGTATCCATGGCGGCGACGCGACGAACGGGAGCATCGAGATCGTGGAAGAGCTCGTCGGCAATACGCGCGGCGATCTCGGCTCCGTAGCCCCAGCTCATCATATCTTCGTGCGCAACGATAACGCGGTTGGTCTTGCGTACGCTTTCGGCGATGGCTTCCCAATCGTAAGGAGAGAGGGAGCGCAGGTCGATGACTTCGACGTCGATGCCTTTGTCGCGGTGGATCTTTTGTGCGGCCTGGAGTGCGCGTGGAACGACGGCTCCGTAGGTGATCACGGTGACGTCTTTGCCGGAGCGCGCGATTCGAGCCTTGCCGAAGGGGATGGTGTAGTCCGGGCCGGGATAGACGGCACGGCCGAAGGTTTCGCGGTAGAGGCGCTTGTGCTCAAGGAAGAGCACGGGGTCGTCGCAGCGAATGGCGGTGCGCAGCAGACCGAGTGCATCGAGCGCGTTCGACGGCATGACGATACGCACGCCGGGCGTGTGCGTGAAGATGCTTTCGCCGGACTGCGAGTGATAGATGGAGCCTCCGGTGAGATAGCCGCCGATGGGAACGCGCATGACGAGCGGGCAGCTGAAGGTTCCATTGGAGCGCCAGCGGAGAACGGAGAGCTCGTTGCGCATCTGGTGCATTGCGGGCCAGATGTAGTCGAAGAACTGAATCTCGACAACGGGCTTGAGGCCGCGGACGGCCATGCCGATGGCGCGGCCTACGATGTTGGCTTCGGCGAGCGGCGAGTTCCAGACGCGGTCGTTGCCGAACTCAAGCTGGAGACCGGAAGTGAGCTTGAAGACGCCTCCCTTCCCTTTCAGCTTGCCTTCGCGCAAAGGCTCGTCGCGTGTGGCGTCGGCGACATCTTCGCCGAAGACGACGATACGCGGATCGCGCCGCATCTCGTCTTTGAGGCAGGCGTTGATGAGATCGGCCATGGTGCGCTCACTGGAGTCGGCCGTCTTCTCAGGCTCGCGGTCGAAGCGAGCGTCCATCGGCGTGAGGTCTTCGGAGTAGACGTGCTTAAGGATGGTGTCCGGTGTGGGCAGTTTAGCAATGACAGCCTTGTCGGCCGCACGCTGCACTTCTTCGTCGACCTGACGCTCGAGACGATTGATCGCTTCGGCATCGAGGATGCCTTCACGCAGCAGCCACATCTGCATGCGTGAGATGGGGTCGCGCAGTGCGTCGGCTTCGAGCTCGGCGGCGGAGCGATAAAGCCGCTCATCGTCAGAGAGTGAGTGCGAGTAGGGACGGATGACATGTCCATGTACGAGCGCAGGGCCCTTGCCGGCGCGGCACCAGGCTACGGCTTCGACCATCGCGTTGTAGCTGGCGATGGGATCGGTGCCGTCGATCTCGGCGAAGTGGAAGTTCGGGAAATTGGCGACGAGCCGCGAGATGTTTCCGCCGGGCGTGTTGGCTTCGACCGGGGTGGAGATGGCGTAGCCGTTGTCTTCGACGACGTAGAGGACGGGCAGCTTGCCGTTGCTGGCAGTGTTGAGCGACTCCCAGAACTCACCCTGGCTGGTGGAGCCTTCGCCGATGGAGGTGTAGACGACTTCGTCGCCGTGGAAGCTGACGTTCTTGAACTGGCGGTAGTCGCCTTCGTGCTTTGCAGCAGCCTCGGGATGCTTCGAGAAGTAGCGGCCAGCCTCGGCGCAGCCCACGGCGTGCAGGCACTGCGTTGCAGTGGACGACGAGGGATTGACGATGTGCAGCTTCGGGCTGGACCAGTGCGACGGCATCTGGCGTCCGCCGCTTGCGGGATCGTCGGCGGCACCGACGGCCTGCAGCAATTGATCTTCGACGGTGTTGCCCAATGCGAGGCAGAGTGCGCGGTCGCGATAGTAGGGAAAGAACCAGTCATAGCCGGGACGCATGGCCATGGCTGCCGCGACGAGCAGAGCTTCGTGGCCCGCACAGGATATCTGGAAGAAGATCTTCTGCTGGCGCTTGAGTACGATCTCGCGGTCGTCGGTGCGACGCGAGAGATACATCAGCCGGTAGAACTCCACTAACTGCTCACGCGTCAACGATGTTCCTGCGACGACGTCTGCGGATTTTTTCTTTTCCACTACGCTGCTTGAAGACTGACGAGCCATGCACCTACCCTCGGCAGCCCGGACGAGCACTGCCGAAGAAGATTGTACCGGTTAATCCAGCGGATTGGCCTCACCGAAAAGATATGCAGGATATACAAAAGGCGATGTTTGAAAGGTATAAAACGGTTCTTAAAAATAAAAAGAGGAGCGACCACTTTGAATGGCCGCTCCCTTGTTGACTGACGATTTCGTCTGGCTGCAACGTTAGACAAACAATGGTGCGAGGACGAGAGTAATTGTCGCCAACAGCTTGATGAGCACGTGAAGGCTTGGACCGGCGGTGTCCTTGAAGGGATCGCCGACGGTATCGCCGACAACGGCTGCTTTGTGGGCATCGCTCTTCTTGCCGCCGTACTGGCCGGTCTCGATAAACTTCTTCGCGTTGTCCCAGGCTCCGCCGCTGTTGTTCATCAGCATGGCCAGCAGGACGCCGGAGATGGTTCCCACCATCAGAAGACCCGCAACGGCCTCAGCACCGGCGAGATTGACGGCCTTGCCTCCAATAGCAGGCACAGGCAGGATGGTGCCCGGAGCATACATGGCGTTACTTGCCTGATAGCTGCCACTGAAGTGGCGGAAGATGAGTCCGACGGCTACGGGAAGTCCGACGGCAAGGATGCCGGGAACGACCATCTCGCGCAGGGCGGCTCCGGTAACGATGGAGACGCAGCGTCCGTAGTCGGGCTTGGAGGTTCCTTCCATGATGCCAGGGTTCTCTTTGAACTGCGCGCGCACGTCCTGCACGACCATCTGCGCCGTGCGTCCTACGGCCTTGATAGCGAGCGAGCTGAAAAGATAGGTCAGCATCGCGCCGAGCAACGCGCCGACGAAGACGGGCACCTGCGCGAGGTTGACGTTGGAAAAGGTCCAGCCATCGGGAAGATAGCCACCTGCGTGTGTGACCTTATCGACGACGATGGTCTTGATCTCTTCAAGGTAGGCCGAGAAGAGCAGAAAGGCTGCGAGCGATGCCGAGCCGATGGCGTAGCCCTTGGTGAGCGCCTTGGTGGTGTTGCCTGCGGAGTCGAGCTTATCGGTACGCTCGCGGATCTCATGCGGCTGATGCGACATCTCGATGATGCCGCCGGCGTTGTCAGTGATGGGGCCGAAGGTGTCCATTGCGAGGATGTAGGCCGCGCAACTGAGCATGCCCATGGTGGCAATCGCGGTTCCGTAGATTCCCTTTTCGTAGTCGCCAACGCCGGAGATTCCTGCGAGGGCTCGCACTCCAAAGTAGTAGCTGAGAAGCAGCGCGGCGGAGATGACGATGACGGGGAGAGCGGGAGTTTCCATACCGACGGCAATGCCGCTGATGATGTTGGTGGCCGGGCCGGTGAGCGAAGCCTCGGCGATGGACTTGACGGGGCGGAAGTTGGATTCGGTGTAGTACTCGGTGATCCAGACGAAGAGGAATGCGGTTCCGAGGCCGATGATGCCACAGCCGAGCAGCCACATCGGCTGGACGCCAGGACCGTTGAGCATGGTGTAGACCGCTCCGGCGAGGCCCGCAAGCGCGAGCCCGGAGGTGAGGTAGAAGCCGCGATTGAGCGCGTGCATCGGGTCTTCGTTCTCAGATGACTTCACAATGAAGACGCCCGCTGTGCTGGCGATCAGGTTGATGGCGTGAACGATGAGCGGAAAGAGGATGCCCTTGACGCCGAATACAGGATAGAGCGCCGCGCCGAGGATCATGGCGCCGACGTTTTCGGCTGCGGTCGATTCGAAGAGGTCGGCACCGCGCCCAGCGCAGTCGCCAACGTTGTCTCCGACGAGGTCGGCGATGACGGCCGGGTTGCGTGGATCGTCTTCGGGGATGCCGGCTTCGACTTTACCGACGAGGTCGGCGCCGACGTCGGCTGCCTTGGTATAGATGCCTCCGCCGAGCTGGGCGAAGAGAGCGACGAGGGAGGCTCCGAAGCCGAAGCCGACGAGCTGGTAGGGGACCGTCTGCGGGTTCTCCAGGCCGCCGAAGAAGAGGAAGAGAATACCGACACCAAGCAGCGAGAGCGCGACAACGACGAGGCCGGTAACGGCTCCTCCGCGCAGGGCCATCTGGAGCGCCTGGTTGAGGCTGGAGCGTGCGGCAGAGGCGGTGCGGATGTTGGCACGGATGGAGCAGTACATGCCGGTGTATCCGGCAGCCGCGGAACAGAGAGCACCGACGAGGAAACTAATCACTGTCTTGAGCGCATAAGGAGCGGTCCTGTCGGAGAGGTGGTAACCGATGAAGACCACGATGGCCAGAACGACAGCGATCGTGCCGATGGTTCTGTACTGCCTGCGCAGGAATGCCTCGGCACCCTCGCGTATCGCATTTGAGATCAATTGCATATCGGCTGTGCCGGTATCAGCCGCAATCACTGTACGGGCCAGCATGAAGGCTGCAAGCAGGGCCAGCACACCCACGCCCAGCGCCACCCAAAGCCAGACTCTTCCATCACTTCCATCCGTTACGGCAGGAGTAAAAGGCGTCTCCTGAACAAACAAAGCTATCCCGCTTACTACATGATGCATGCACTGATCTCCTTGCGATTTACCAACTTCAGTTCGACAGATGAAGGGGTGCTTTCATTGAAGGCGCAATTAGAGCATGGGTCTCTAAACAGGGTCAATGTACTCGAAGGGTTCCACCGGTTATCGAACGGGGGAACATTGACCCAAGTAATAGCACATCCGCAGGGATTGCTCTCGAGTCTTTTTCACTCGTGCCGATCTATAGGAGAGAAGAGTCAACCGCCGAGGTAATTTCCTGTGTCGATCTGCCGCCGTCTTTGCAGTTTTCTGCCAATTCTTGTTCTTTCTGCCGTGCATGTCGGCGCGCAGAGTGCGGCGGATTCGACCGGGATTGTGCCCGACCGCTATATCGTGGTCTACCAGCAGACAGGAGTTCCCGGCGATGTCGAGGCTCGCATAGCGGCTGCGGGCGGGAGAGTGCTGGCGAGGCACGAGCAGCTTGGTATGGTCACCATCACGGTCGCGCGACGACCTGAGGCCCGCGTGCATGGTTATCAAATTGGAGACGACCGTGCGACGATGCAGCGGCTGGCTGCGCAACCCGGAGTGGAGTACGTGCTGCACGACCGCATCGTAACGGCGCACAGGGTTCGTGTTGCTCCTGCCTTGCCTGAGCCGGTCTTCTCTGTTGCCATCGGGGCGGCGGCTTTTGATACCTATTACAACTCACCGCAGGGATGGGCAGTACGTCAGGCCGGAGGGTATGGAAACAATGTTCCGGGAGGGCCGATACATGGTCCGTGGGACACGACGACGGGCAAGGGGGTTCGCATTGCCATCCTCGACAGTGGCGTGGATGCATCGCATCCCGACCTGGCGCCAAACCTGGCGCTCAACCTGTCTGAGGTGGATCAGAGCGCGTTGCCGAGCATCTGCGATGACGGCTCTCCGCGCGATCAGGCGGGACATGGCACATGGACGGCATCGCTTGCTGCGGCTGCTCTGGGGCCGGGCACTGGCCGCGTGATTGGTGTGGCTCCTGCGGCGACAATTCTCAACATCAAGGTGCTGGAGCGTGTACCGGCTGCGATGAGCGGAGGCACAGACACGGACCGCTGCGTAGCAGGCACGGCCAGTGGTCTTTTGAGCTGGGTGATCCAGGGCATCGACGATGCGATTGCAAACCACGCCGATGTGATCTCGATGTCGTTGGGAACCACGATCGATCTTGCAACAGGAGACGGCGCGGGAACGAAGACTGCGTTCGACCGTGTGACCTATGCAGCGATGCAGGCTGGCGCGGTGCTGGTGGCGGCAGCAGGCAACGATGGCTACAACCTCGCCAATCCACGCTATATCGAGATTCCGGCACAAGCGCGGGGAGTGCTCGCCGTGGTCGCCTCTACGAATCCGGACTGCATGGAGGATACGCAGAACGGGGCCATGTGCAAGGCGGGACCACTTTCGCTGAGCTATTACTCCAACTATGGAGCACCGCTGAATGCACTGGCTGCTCCGGGAGGCAGCTATCCGATGGGGGGTGAGATGGCCGTGAGCGGATGGGTGCGGGGGGCGTGCAGCTCAGGCATACCGGGTACACAGGATGGACTTCCGGCCGACCACCAGCATAGCTTCGGCTGCTTCAACCTTGGCCACTCTGCCTATGTGCAGGCAATCGGTACCAGCGCTTCAGCTCCACTGGTTGCGGGCGCGGCAGCACTGCTGCGCGCGGCGCATTCTGAATGGGACGCGGCTACGATTGTCACGGCCCTGCGAGCAACCGCGACTCCGGCCACACCCACACTGCCAGCACTGGAGATCAATCTGCCAGCAGCGTTGTTATACAAATAGCGTCAGGAGCTGCCCCTCATGTGCTCACGCACGCTGCGGGCGAGCTTTTCGATCTCTGCGGCGCGCTTGCCGAGGTCTTCCGGAGATAACGTCTTCTCTCCCTGCATCTGCTTTTCGAGATCCGTCGCCAGATCTACAAGGCGGCTTGTGTCGGTCTCGATTTGCTTCTGTCGATTGGCGTTTTGTTGCTGCCTGCGCTCGTTGATCATGCGAGCAGAGAGAATGTCGAGATAAGCATTCATCCAAGAGGAATGCCCGCCGACGGTGGCGGGCATTGCTTGAATAGCTGAACTTGTAGAGATTGCCCCCTGCTGGGCTTGTATCTTTGGAACTGCCTGGAAACTACACATCAGCAGAGCCAAAACGATCCATCCAACTGCGTGTTTCATCCCTTCATCCTGTCTTTCACGCTACGGGCCAGTTTTTCAATCTCTTCGGCCCGTTTGCTGATATCGGCGGGTGATAGCTGCTTATCGCCCTGGACCTGTGCCTTCAGGTCGGTCACCAACCCTACCAGCTTTTGCGTGTCGGATTCCAGTTTTTTTTGCCGCTCGAAGTTACGAGTTTTGGCCTGCTGCGCAGCGATGCGGCCATTCATCATGTCGGGAATGTCGCCTGCAGCTGGACTGATTCCTCCCATCGGGGACATAACAGGTGGGTAGGTGGATGTAGCGGGAGGCTGCATCGTTGTTGTGGTGCTACCACTGCCGGACCGCTGGCCAAAACCAAGAGTGCACGAGGCGGCGACGAGAACTGTCAGCGTTCCGTACCCTAACCATTGTTTTCTCATCTGTAGCCCTCCTTCCCTTGCCTGACTGTACTTTTGCATTCAGCAGAGCAACTCCTGCATTCTGGATGCAGACCTTTAGCGAAAGCGAGTTGTTTGTATCATGCTCCTTCTGACGTTTACACCGCAAGAGATTGCCCAGGACGAACGGCTCTCCCGCATCCTGGCCTCAGAATGGCACCAGGATATTGCGTCCTTCATCAGCACAAAGCTGCCAAAGCTGGTGGCCGTGCTGATTATCTTCTTCATTTTGTGGAGGGTCGTTCAATTCTTCGTCAAACGTCTGAACCAGAGGGCCGAGCAGCAGGTGGGCAACTTCCGTCGCGCGGCACAGCTTCGGACGATGGCGTCGATCCTGCGGGCAACGGCCTATGGCGTGTTGGGCTTTCTCGCTTTTCTTCAAGTGCTGACGATCTTCGATATCCCCTATCAGCCGATTCTGGCGTCGGCCGGCATCCTGGGTGTTGGCGTTGGCCTGGGGGCACAGTCTGTTTTTAAGGACATGATTAATGGAATCTTCATTTTGCTGGAAGACCAGTACAACGTCGGCGAGGTGATTACGATCGCTGGCCAGAAGGGTACGGTGGAGGCGCTTTCTTTGCGGAGCACGCGGCTGCGCGACAGCGATGGGACACTTTATGTCATTCCCAACAGCCAGATCGGCGTCGTTGCGAATCTGTCACGCGATTTCTCTATCGCATCGCTGCCCGTTTCTGTCGACGCCAGCGCGAATCCTGATCAGGTCATGGCTCTCCTACGCAAGGTGGCAGGCGAGATCCGCAACGACTCGGCGTTCAAGGATATTGCCATCAATGATCCTGACATCCTTGGCGTGAACGATATACGAGGACGCGAGGTGATTTATCCGATCAACATCCGTGTGCGTGCAAACCAGCGCGATCCGGTGTTGCGCGAACTGCGCCGACGCATCATTCTCGCCTTCGATAAAGAAGGCATCCCCCTGGGTGTGACCACCAACATGGTGCTTACTCAGAAGGCAGACCCTACGGCTGCGCCACAACAACCGGCAATCAAAACCTAACCGGCTGCGGCTTACAGGGCCTGATTCATGGCAGCGATCAGCTCATCGACGGTGTGCACGGGCGGGAGGCAACCCTTGCCGTTGCACACGACTGCGATGCTTCCTGATGCAGGGTCTTTCAACTGCGGCAGATGCGGCAGGGTTTCGGCAAGCATAGGCGGCAGTTCGGCAAGCTGATCGCGGCGGAAGCGAATGACGCTCTTGTTTACCGCATAGCGGGCCAGCGCAACCGCCTCAAGCCGGCGTGCATCGGCACCATCGCCGATGATGCATATCTGCACCGGCCGTTGCACCATACGCTGCAGCGCCAGACCGTAACTGGAGGCATACAGCCCGAAGTGCTCGACGATGCCCGCAAAGGTCTCAAGCGTATCGAGGGCCTTCACAGCGTAGTCTTCGCGTCCATTCAGCGCCTCAAGACGAAGCAACAGCGCGGCAGCGACGGGATTGCCCGCAGGAGTAGGCGTGTCCTGCAATGGCTTGCGCCGTGTTGCGAGGGCGCCGATCCGTTTCTCACCATCGGCAGCTGTCTCGGTGTCGAAGAATCCTCCGCTGACGGGATCGTAAAAGCGTTGAACAATGGCATCGGCAATCGCCTGTGCCGCGCTGAAGTAACGCATCTCGCCGGTCATCTCCCATGCGTCCAAGGCTGCATGGCCGAGAAAAACATAGTCGTCGAGGATGCCTGCGATCCGCTGCCGGGCAGTCTCGCCTTCTCCGTAGGCAACAACATGAGCCAAGCCACGCTGCGGGTCCCACGCATGCATCAACACACGATCAAGCGACTTCAGCGCAAAGGCGCGTACTTCAGGAAGATCGAGAACGCGGCCCGCTTCGAGGTAGGCCGAAATGCACATGCCGTTCCAGCTAACGTAGACCGTCTTATCGACGTAGGGTGTGGGGCGCTTCAAGCGCGCCGCATACATCTTTTCTTTCGCTGAAGCGAGCAGCTCCTTTGCACGGTCGACGGAGATACCGTTGGATTTGGCAACGCCCTCGATGGTCCCACGAATGTGCAGAACGTTCTTCGCGGGATTGTGGTGCATGTCGCCGATCTCGCCGATGTCGTAGTAGGCGCTGGCGACGGCCAGCTCTTCGACGGAGAGCACATCCGCCGCTTCCTCGCGCGTCCAGGTGAAGTAGTCGCCATCGTCGTCGAGCGAGAAGTCGGCATCCTGTGAAGCGTAGAACCCGCCGCGGGCCCGATCGCTCAGCCACTCATCCATCCAACGAATAATTTCTTTGGCGACGCGTGCGAAGTCCAGCTCTACGAAGCTTTGAAAGCCGTGAACATAGTTCTTCAGCAGCTCGCTGTTGTCGTAGGCCATCTTTTCGAAGTGCGGCACGACCCATCGGTCGTCGACGGAGTAGCGATGGAACCCTCCGGCAAGATGATCGTAGATGCCGCCGCGCGACATCTTCTGCAGGGTCGACATGGCAGCATTTTTTGACTGTTCGCCGACGACTTCTCCATCCCCGACGGAGACACGCGAAGAGGCGTCGAGCAGGAGGTCGATGGCGCCCGAATGCGGAAACTTGGGCTGCGAACCGAAGCCACCGGAGCGTGCGTCGAACTGCTTCAGGATGGCATTTACCAGCTTGGCCACAAGCTCCGGGCCGGGATTTCCAATGCGCCCCATGAAGCTCTCGTTGTGCTCGATAGCCGCCATGACGCTTCCAGCCGATTCGTTCACTTCATCGCGGCGCTTGCGGAAGGCCTCAGCCATGGTCCGCAGCACGCGCGGAAGGCCGGGGCGGCCGTGCCGGTCGTCCGGCGGAAAATATGTGCCGCCAAAATACGGTTTACCTTCAGGAGTCAGGAAAGCGGTCAACGGCCAGCCGCCCTGTCCGCTGATGGCAGCGACAGCAGCCTGATAGCGCGCATCCACGTCGGGGCGCTCGTCTCGATCTACCTTGACCGCAACGTAATGCTCGTTAATGAGCTTCGCAGTCTCCTCATTCTCGTAGGACTCGCGATCCATAACATGGCACCAGTGACACCAGACAGCCCCGATATCCAGAAGGATCGGCTTGTTCTCCTCGGCTGCGAGGGCAAAGGCCTCCTCGCTCCACTCGTGCCAGTCAACCGGCTGATGCATCGCCGAGCGAAGATAGGCAGAGGCTGCCTTCGATAATCCATTCAACTGTTTCTCTTCCTGTTTCTGTTCCATGTCTATCTAAGTGTAGTCGAGTCACTCTTTCATCTGTTGTCCCTGCAGTGACACCGGCAAGAAACAGAAACGTTCGCTCAAAAGAGAAAACCCGGTCCCACAGGGGGCCCGGGCTTATGTGGAGATACTACCACGTCAATTTATTGCTGAGGTGGTGCAGGAGTGGTTGAAATCGGCTTCGGCGCCTCAGGCTGCTTAGGAGCCGTCAGGCCCGGAACCACCGGCGGCTGCGTGATATTGCCGGTTGCTGCGTCCTGAATATTGATGCCGTACTTATCCAGCAGGTTTGAGAGCAGCTGACCAAGCGCCACGCGGTCTCTGGCGTAAGCAGCCGTTGACGAGATCAGATTGTTGTCTGCGGTTGCCAGATTGCGTTGCTGCTGGAGAACCAATGCGGTTGTCGAGGCGCCAAGCTTGTATTTCTTCTGCTCGGCGTCCAGGCTCTGTGCAGCAAAGTCGCGAGCGGCCTGGGCTGCCTGCACCTGCGCACGGTCGTTCGTCAGCGCGTATTGGCCGTTGATGACTTGAATGCGGATCTGCGTGTAGAGCTGCTGCAGACGCATCTGCGACTGACGATACTCCATCTGCGAACGAGCCTGGTCGGCCTGTGCAACACGGTTGCGCAACGGGATGGTAATGTTTACACCCACGCCTTTATCGGGATAGGTATTGTTGAAGGCGTTGCTCAGCGCATCGCTATAGCCCGTGTTTTTCACCGTGCCGGGCGGGCAGGTGATCGGATTGCCATTGGTATCCGTTCCGCAGGCAAGAGCCGGGTTCTGTGCACCACCGAGAGCCGATCCACCATAGTAGGCATAAGCATCTACCGTCGGCAGCAAACCGTTTTTAAAGGCCTTGATCGTGATCTCGTTGTTCTTCATGTTCAGCGTGGCCTGCTCAATCTGAGGATTGTTGGCGTAGGCCTGACGAACAAGATCTTCGATGGGGGTGTCTTCTTCCGGAAGGCGATCCAGTCCAACGCGATCGGTAGGAATCACTGGAGCAGCCGAAAGCTGCGGATCATTCAGATTGCGCGCAATGGCCTGCTTCATCAGAAGCTGCTGGTACTCAAGATTGGTCTGCGAAGCGACGAGGGCCTGCTTGTCGGCCGCTACCTGTGAATCGGAGTTTACGACGTCGAGCGGAGCCAGTGTGCCAATCTCAAGCTGCTTGCGGTTATCGGAGGTCAACTGTGTGGATTGCGTGAGAGCGCGTTCTTTGGCCTGCTCGTCCTCATAAGCGCTCACCAGGCCCCAGTAGATGTTCTCCACCTGGGTGACGGTGTAGAGAAGCTGCTGACGGAAGGCGGAGTCGGTGATGCGACGGTCGTTCTTCGCCTGCAGAATATAGCGGCCGTTGAGCCAGGGTCCGAAGCCTTGCAACAGGTGCTGCGTTGCCTTGGCCTGGAAGTAGGAGTTCACCTGCGGGCTGTAGTTGGACCGGATGCTGTTGGTCGTCGTACGCGAATTGTTGAAGGTGAAGTTGAACAGCGTTCCGGTGAGGAAGCCCTGCTGATATCCGAAGTTGTAGGTTCCGGTGTTCTGTTTCAGCGTGTCCGTTCCGGTGATGAAGGTCGTGGTCTGCTGGGTGTTGGAGGCATCGTACTGGATGTTTCCGGTCAGCACGGGGTCAAGCTGTTCTACCGCCGGACCACCACCATTGGTGCTCAGCACGAGGCCCGATGCGCCGGCGCCGCTGCCACCCGAGGAGGTCGAGGTTCCTCCAGGGCCGCCGCCGCCGGTGATCGTCGATGTCGTACCGCCGAGTGTGTTGGCGACAAGGCCAGTCGAGACACCACGCAGGGTTGAACCACCCCTCGTACGCAGGATATCGGTATCAGCGATATCGAGGTTTATACGCGCGATCTCGATATCGTAGTTGTTCTCAAGAGCCAGGGTCACAGCGTCGGAGAGGCTCAGATAGATCTTGCCGTCACGCAATAGCTGATCGAGCCTTGCCGTGTTGCCCAGCCGCTCCTGGGGCACGGTGGTCGTGGTATAGGGAGCAAGGGGATTCCAGAGGTGGCTCTTTGGCTGGGTATAGTCCACCTTCGTGTTCCGCAGATAAAGCGGCTCAGTCAACTTGGGGGCCGGAGCCTGTGGCAGGCCGGGTGTACCCGTTGTGTCGGTTACGGTCTGCTGTGCCGGTGCCGGAGTGGTTGGGCTCGGCGCGGTTTGCTGCGCCATGACTGGTTGTGTGCTCACGCTCATCAGCAGCAAAACGGTGCTTACTGCTGCCTGCATGTCCTTTACTCTCACGATACGCTCTCCAACTCTTCTCACCGGTTTCATTTACCCGGGACGCCATGCCAGGGCATGATCGCCGGATCTCACAAAGTTTTCTCTGGCTGGACTCACACTACGAGTAGCAGGCCTGAGTGCCTCTAAACTTCAGTGGCTTTTCTGAACCAGATTTTGCATCCGTAGCTTCTTAAGACGTTTGGTATCTATCCGAGGACTCTTTAAATCATCGTTACCGGTCTGACACTCTTTTTCCGAACCGAAGAAAGACGGATGGCCACTGATACGCAGTCCTACTTCGCTTCGTTCCACCGTCTACACTATTTTTTTCACTGAGTTGCGACGCGCTAAGTATATCAATCCCACCTGTTCACTGCTCTGCGGGACTGTTCTGTATTCGCATTCTCTTCGTGATACCGTGCAAAATGAAGCCTCATGCCCCACTGGAAGATTACGGTTGCCTACGATGGCACCCCCTATAACGGATGGCAGATTCAGCCGGGTCTGCCTACCATCCAGGGCACGCTCGCCCAGGCCCTGCACCAGATCACCGGTGAAACCGTGCTGCCTCAGGGTTCGGGACGAACCGATACTGGAGTGCATGCCCTGGGGCAGGTCGCCTCTTTCAGCCTGGAATCGCCCATCCCCGGCCCGAATCTGCAGCGCGCCCTGAATAATTTTCTGCCGGGCAGCATCCGCATTCTCTCGATTGAAGAGGCTCCGTCCAGCTTTCACGCCCGGCACAGTGCCCGCCGCAAGACCTATGAATATCGCATTGCTCCCCAGGTCATCTGTCTGCCTACGCTTGCTCCCTTTGTATGGAACTGCGCCTGGCCGCTCGATCTAGCCGCGATGCAGCAGGCGGCGGCGCATGTCGTCGGCCAGTTCGATTTCACGTCCTTTGCCGCAAGTGATCCGGATCTCCGCCTGCGGACAGTCGAGGACGACGGCGAGGACAACGATGTACCCGCGGCAGGCAAATCCGCTGTTCGCAGCATCTTTGCCTCGACGTGGAGGCGCAGTGAGGATGGGCTTCTGATCTACAGCGTCACCGGCTCCGGTTTCCTGCACCATATGGTGAGAAATCTTGTCGGCACTTTCGTTGATGTGGGGCGAGGACGTACTCCTGCCAGCGCGATCCCAGCCATCGTCGCAGCGCGTTCACGGTCGGCTGCGGGGCCCACGGCTCCACCTCAAGGATTGTTCCTTATCGAGGTTGACTACGGGCCATCTCAGGACTCGCGCTACTCTCAAATACAGGAATGAGCGCCACCATCCATCAACGCGTTACACGGCTGGCCACGCTTACCGCGGTACATCGTGCTTTCTACTGGCTGCATCTGCATCAGCCGCAGATACGCCGGTGGTTGCTGGATACGGTAAGCATCCCGGCTCCTCCCTTTGGGGAGCAGGAACGGGCGACCGCGTTTCTGGACCGCTTTCGGGAACTTGGGCTGACAAATGTCCATCTGGATGAAGAAGGCAATGCACTGGCCGAGCTTGCACCGGATGGAGAACCGATGGAGGAGCACTCCCCGGTTGTTCTCCTCTCGGCTCACCTGGATACGGTCTTCCCTGCCGGTACACTATGCGACCCGGTTGAGGATGAAGAGTCGTCGCGTATCTATGGCCCGGGAGTCTGCGACAACGCTGCGGGACTGTCCGCACTACTAGCGCTGGCTGCTGCACTCCGCTTCGCACGTATCAATCCCCCGGCGACGATCCTCTTCGCGGCCAATGTTGGCGAGGAGGGTGAAGGCGATCTGCGCGGTATGCGATATCTCTTCACACGCGGCTCTTATCGTGGACGCATTGCAGCTGCAATCGCTCTGGAAGGCAGCGGGACTTCGACAGTCGTCACCAAAGGCCTGGGGAGCCTGCGATATCGCGTCACGATCAACGGCCCAGGCGGGCACTCGTGGTCCGATGCCGGCGCTCCCAACCCGATCCTGCTCTTGAGCCGCGCCCTTGCATCCATCGCGGAGATCCCGCTATCCCGATCTCCGCTCACGACGTTGAACGTGGGTCACATCTCCGGTGGAACATCGGTCAACTCCATCCCGGCCTCGGCCACTGCACTGATCGAGCTGCGCTCCACCTATGCTGCGCACATGCACGAAGCGGCACACGAGATCCGACGCATCCTGCACGAGACGGTTGCTCCCGTCATCGGCCCCGCATCGCTCACCATCGACATCATCGGCGACCGCCCTGCAGCGGTCCTGCCTGAAGGCTCTGCCCTTCTGAGCACCCTGCGTGCCGTCGATCGCCACCTGCGCCTCCACACGGAGCAGCGTATTGGTTCCACCGATGCCAACCTTCCGCTCTCGCTCGGCATTCCTGCGCTTGCCATCGGCACCGGAGGCAATGGCGGCAGCATCCACACACTCGACGAATGGTATGACCCGGCTGGACGAGAGACGGCACTTCGCCGCATCCTTCTTCTCCTGCTCGCGGCCACGCAGATCGCTACCGAGCTGGGCGAAGAAGCCTCTTCGGCCGCACGTACTGCTGCGGTACACTCGACTCCGTGAAGCCCACACTTCTGCTCTCTCTTTTGCTGGCTACGGCCCTGGCGGGGGCACAGGCCGCCTCGACGCCTGACACGATCTATGTCCACGGCAACATCCTCACTGGCACGCATCTCACCGCTGGCGACACATCGCGCACACCCGAGCGGGTCACCGCCCTCGCCGTCGCGCATGGAAAGATCGTTGCCGCGGGCACGGATGCTGACGTCCTGAAACGAAAAGGACCGCAGACGAAGATCATTGACCTCAAAGGCGCCTTCGCCATGCCTGGCTTCATCGATGCGCACACCCATATTGCAGGCGCGGGACAACAAAAGCTCGCTATCGATCTCGACGGCACACGGTCTCTCGAAGAGATGCAGCAACGCATCCGCGATTTCGCTGCCAAGGCTCCCGCAGGCGTATGGCTGCAGGGTGGTGGCTGGGACCACACCAAGTGGGCCAGCAAAAAGCTGCCCACACGGCAGGATATCGACGCGGTCACAGCTGGACATCCAGCCATTCTGGAGCGCACCGATGGGCATATCCTAATCGCGAACTCTGCTGCGCTCGCTGCGGCTGGCATTACCAACACGACGCCCGACCCGCCGGGCGGAAAAATCGACCATGCCGCCGACGGCTCTCTGACGGGCATTGTGCGTGAGGGTCCGGCGATGTCGTTCCTCACTAGAGTCATCCCTCCACCTGCTCCGGAGATGCGCCGTAAGGCACTGCTTCTGGCCATCGATGACGCGCTTGCCCATGGCGTCACCACGGTCGAGGATATCTCTGACTGGGACGACTTCCTTGTCCTCGAAGATCTTGAGAGACATGGCCAGCTTCACCTGCGCGTCACCGAGGCCCTGCGGTTTGACGCACCACTCGACACGCTTAAGAAGGAACGGGCCTCTCACTCTGCTAACGATTCCCTCCTACGCACCGGCATGCTCAAGGGCTATATGGATGGCTCACTCGGCTCGCGTACGGCGGCACTTGCCGCGCCTTACGCCGACGATCCCGGCAACTCCGGCATTCCGCGCTATGAGCAGTCGAAGCTTGACGTGATGGCGAAGGAGCGAGCTACGGAGGGCTTTCAGTTGGGCTTCCATGCCATCGGCGACCGCGCCAATCATATGGCGCTCGACGCATTTCACGCCGCGGGCGTCACCCCAGCGCGCCGCTTCCGCATCGAACACGCACAAGTCTTACTACCGAGCGACTTCGACCTCTACGCGAAGCTTGGCGTCATCGCATCGATGCAGCCATCGCACCTGCTCACCGACATGAACTGGGCCGAGGAACGCCTGGGGCCCGAACGCATTCATTCCTCGTATGCATGGCGATCCATGCTCCAGCACCATATCCCTCTGGCCTTCGGCACCGACTACCCGGTGGAATCCATCGATCCCTTCCGTGGACTCTATGCCGCGATCACACGCCAGAACGAGGCCGGCACCAAGACTTACGTCCCGGAAGAAAAGCTGACGCTCCATGAAGCAATCTACGCCTACACCCAGGGCTCAGCCTTCGCTGCGTTCCGTGAGCACGATCTTGGCCGCCTTGAGCCTGGCTTCTATGCCGACCTCGTCGTGCTCGACCGCGACATCACAAAGGCCTCGCCGCAGCAACTTTTGCACACGAAGGTAGTGCAAACCATCGTCGGCGGCGAAACTATCTACACAGCGGGCAAATAAGCATTGCGCCGTCTTAGCCCATCCACACTCGCGCATCTTCTGCTTCTCGCGGTCGTCGCCATTTGGGGAGCGACCTTTGTGCTTGTCAAAGATGCATTGCGCGATGCCTCTCCGCTGCTCTTCAACCTGATGCGTATGACGCTTGCGGCATTCGCGCTGATCATTTTCAACCGCCGCAGTCTTCGCCACCTGACTCGTAGCACATGGCTGGCGGGTCTCGTCGTCGGCCTCTTTCTCGCTGCGGGATATCAACTGCAGACAGCCGGACTGGCCCGCACCACTGCCGCAAAATCCGCTTTCATCACCGGACTGGTTGTGGTCTTCGTTCCCCTGCTGACAGAAATTCCGGCTATTCGTCCGCCTTCGGCACATGCACCCGGTTGGACAACCATGCTGGGCGCACTGCTCGCCTTTACGGGTCTGCTCCTGCTTACGACTCCTGCGGGAACGACGTGGAGGAATCTCTTCACCTCTATTGGTATGGGCGATCTGCTGACACTGCTTTGCGCCATTGCCTTTGCAGGACACCTGCTCTCGCTTGCCCACACGTCACCGCGAGTTCCAATTGCCCAGTTAGCCACGCTGCAGATCACTGCAGCGGCCTTGGTCATGGCACTCACCCTTCCGCTGGGAGGCCCACTCTATCTGCATCTGACGCCGAGGCTAATCGTTGCATTGGCGATTACCAGCCTGATCGCGACAGCAGCGGCGTTCACCATCCAAAGCTGGGCACAGCAACATCTTCCGCCGACACATACTGCCCTGCTGCTTACCCTGGAACCGGTTTTCGCATGGCTGGTCTCCTTTCTTTTCCTTGGAGAGCGCCTGGGAGCGCGTTCTTTAGCCGGTGCAGCACTGATTTTTGCCGGCATCCTGATAACCGAACTCCTTCCTTCCGCGACACCTGTACCGACTTATCCCGCCTCCTGACAGCAAACTTGCCCGCTAAATCGTTCATGAATTACTGCGCCACATTTTGTCCTCAATTCGCGTCTAATCCAATCAAAGGGCCTAATGGCCAACCGAAGCGCTTCCGGAAGGCTCTAACAGAGCTGCTCAGGAAAGTCATATACTTAACTCTTCCGGGCTTTGGTTACTCCGTCCCTTCGGAAAACCAAAGACTCAGCCGTAAACAAAGAGGTTCGATCTACTGATGGATACACCCACAAGCACGACTCCTACCTGGATGGAACGCATTCGCAGCCACCGTCTAACGACCAGCTTTGCTCTTCTTGCAACACTTTCGGCCGGTATTTTGCTCGGCTCGGTGCTGACGCATGGAGTCAGCGGCAAGGAACAAACTGCAGTCGATAGTTCCAACGCCAAGCCGCTCGTCGTGCCTTCGCCGACGACGCTCTCCAATGGTTTTTCGCAGATCGTCAAGCAGGTCGGTCCGGCAGTTGTGAATATCAACACCGAATCACTGCCCAAGCAGTCAGCCAACAAAAATCGCCGCCGCAACCAGCGGACTCCTGGCGGGGACGACCAGCAGGGCGATATGCAGGACTTCTTCAACCGCTTCTTCGGTGGCCAGGGCGGTCAGGGTGGCGATGACGATGGCGATGGCATGCCAGGTTCTGAGCGCCGTGCACTCGGCTCGGGCTTCATCGTCGACCCGAGCGGCTACATCATCACCAACAATCACGTCATCGACAAGGCCGACAAAATTTACGTCCGCCTCTCTACCGATCCTGACGGCGGACCGGATACCGAGGGTCGTCCGGCGAAGGTCATCGGCACCGATAAGGACACGGATATCGCCGTCATCAAGATCGACGCCGACAAGCCACTGCCTACGATTAAACTCGGCAACTCTGATGGCGCATTGGTAGGCGACTGGGTGCTCGCCATCGGCAGCCCGTTCGGCCTTTCGCAGACTGTCTCCGCCGGGATCGTCTCGGCGAAGAATCGCTCGATCGATGAAGCCCCCGGCCCTGGCGGCGTCTCGCAGTCTCAGTTCCAGCGCTTTATCCAGACTGATGCGGCGATCAACCCGGGTAACTCCGGCGGCCCGCTGGTAGATATGGCTGGCCAGGTCATCGGCATGAACACGGCGATATATACGCAGTCTATGGGCTCGCAGGGCGTCGGCTTCGCCATGCCGTCCAATATCATCGCCAACGTCTATAACATGCTGATTGGACCGGAGCACAAGGTGGTGCGCGGCTCGATCGGTATCAGCTTCCAGTCGCAGCTTAGTTCGGCAGTCGGCCGTATGTATGGATTCAAGAACGGTGTCATCGTCTCGACGATTACGCCAAATGGGGGCGCAGCCAAGGCGGGCATTCAGCCCGGCGATGTCATCGTCTCCATCGATGGACGTCAGATCAAGGACGGCGACGATCTGGTCAATGACATCTCCAGCCGCAAGGTGGGCTCCACGGTGAAGCTCGGCTATCTGCGCGACGGCAAGCAGAACACAGCGAACGTCGCCATTGGTGATCGTGCAAAGACGTACGCCGATCTGGCAGGCAACAGCGACGACGATGACAACTCTCCGCAGGAGTCCGATGCTGGCCAGAGCAAGCTGGGTATCACCGTCTCGGCGATCCCGCCGGCGATTGCTCAAAAAGCAGGCATCAGCAAAGGTGTGATCGTTACCAGCGTTCGCCCCGGCTCGTTTGCTGATGAGATCTCCCTCCCGAAGGGAGCTATCATTACCGAAATCAACAAGAAGCCCGTCACCGACGAAGCTTCCTATCGGGCTGCCGTTAGCAGTCTCAAGTCGAAGGAAGATGTTGTCTTCGTCGTCCGCTTTCCTTCACAAAAGGGCGGCGGTAACTCCTACGTCGGGGGTACCCTGCCGTAACCCGTGGTCCAGCCACAGATAGAGGGAGACATTCTTGTCTCCCCTTTTCCATGCAGGTTCCAGCCTAAATTAATCCTATTCTTATCAATAAGATGGCGCGGGTCTAAAGTGGTATTCCGATCCTCCGCTTTTTCTTGCATCCCCTGATATTCACAGGTAGTCTGCATAGAGGGGTTGGCAGCGAGGCAGTCACTCCTGCACAACAAACCTACGCGAGGTTCCTATCGATGCGGTTAGGCCGAATTCTCTGCTCAGCCCTGCTTCTGGCTACAGCTCTTACTCCCTGTGTTGCCATGACTCACTCCCGGCGTGGTCCTACCTCGCCGAAGAGTATCAATAAGCGTTCTAAACCAGCTGCGAAGCGTGTCAGCGGTCAGCGCTCGATCGATGATGCACGTGCAACGCAGATTCAGTCAGCGCTCGTCCGGTCCGGATACATGTCGGAAGGCAGCGGACACTGGGATTCGGCAACCGAGAGCGCAATGCAGAAGTATCAGGCCGACAATGGTTGGCAGACCAAGCTCATGCCCGACTCCCGAGCGATCATCAAGCTTGGTCTTGGTGGCTCATCGCAGAGCAGCACTGCAACAGGAACACCTGCTCTTTCCGGATCGGCACATACGCTTCCCGAGACAGCAAGCGCTTCCACTTTCTCGCAACAATAAGACCTTAGAAACTGCGACCGATTGTAAAGACATAGTCCAGCATGTCTTCGCGATTGTGTGGCAATGCTCCCTGGCTGCGTTTCGCTCCATTCTCCAACCAAAGCCGCAGCCAATAGTACTTGTGCATGCGTACGAGTCGTGATGCCATCGGTTGTTTCTGTTCGAGAATTGCGGTGATCTTCGCCGCGAGAACGTCCTGCTCGTCGACACCCATCATCTTCGCGGAGACGCCCTCATACTCCAGCAGATTTTGACGAGCCGTAAAGTAATCCTCCGCAGGCACCAGGCCGCTCTCCACCTTCAACTCTGTCATCTGCTCCAGGGCAAGCGCGGCAGAAGCATCCAGGTGATCCTCAAAACCGAGATACAGAATGCGCGACCCGGCGACGCGCAGCGGTAGAAGACTGAACTCCTCAATAAACAGCTTCGGCATCACCAGAGCCATCGCGCTTGGGGTAAAACCTTTGGTCGAAAGGACCGGGCATCCCCACTGCATGCTCAGACCGCGCATGATCTGCGTAGCCTCTACACCGCAGTCGGCTATAAGGCGCTCGCCGATACGGCCTCCCTGCTGACGCTGCGCGCTGAGTGCCTGCTGAAGTTGTGCCTGCGTGATCCATCCCTGCGACAGCAACACCAGTCCAAGAGGTACACGATGCCTGTGTTGTATCGGTAGCGTGTCGCCCATGTCATTCGCCTCTCGACGAATGGCGGCGCTGACCAGCCCCAGCACACAACGTCCACTGCATGCCCACTCTCCTTCAAAAATGGGACGTTTTCTGTTCCTCCATGGAGACAGGCGCGAGCCACTGCACTCCGGGCTGCCACACATACGCTTTGTTACGACGGACTGCGCTGTGTTCATCGCAGACGAGCGATAGGTATCGCCTGCCCACGCCAATGCACCCTCGATGCCTTGCGAGAGCTCCGGCCCCTGCTGTTCTGGTCTTCTATTTAGAAAAAGCATCGAATTGTCTCCAGCCGCAGTTGCGGCGCAGCTACCTCGGTTACGCGCAGCGCAAAGTTTCCGCTGGCGACAACTACCTCTCCGCGGGCCACGATCCTGTCTCCAACCACCAGATCCACTGGTTCGTTGACGTGACGGTCCAGCTCGATCACCGCGCCAGGTCCCAGCGCGAGAACCTCTTCAAGCGTCATCTCACATGAACCAAATCTGAGCGTGGCATCCAGATCAATATCGTTCAGCCGGCTGATCTTCGTGTCGGTGCTTCCAGCCATTTCCATCTCGTTCTCCTTTCAATTCGCCATCGAAGTCTGCGGGCTAACCTGCATTGTCTGCACGCTTTCGGCTGTACCAACCAAACGTGCCGCACGATGCTCACCGCTCTTCATCGGGTAGGCCTGCGCAAGCTGAAGACCGCCAACGTACAGATCCGAGCACTCATGCCGCGATATCGGCAGGCGCAATATCGCTCCCGGCTCCAGAGCGGCAATCTCGGAAGCGCGCAGACGCATTGCAGGCAACTGCAGCGCTATGCCAGCGCGTGCTCCAGCCATCAGTTCGCGTATTCGGGATGTCGCGTCGAGCGAGCGGCGCCGCGGCCGATCTCCCTCTGCAATCAGCCTGCGCAGGATCGCGTTCAGCACCACTGCAGGCAAACACAGGTTCAGCACACCCTGGGCAGCTGTCATTTTCAACTCAAAGCTCACACACAGGGTCTTCTCGCCAAGCGTCATCGTGCGTGCTGCCTGCGCCTCTGTCTCACGCTTCTCAAGAGCGAACTCCAGGCCGACGGATTGCCACGCCAGCGTCAGCTCCTGCACCACCATCTCGATGACAGCTGTCATGATGGACTCTTCGATCTCGGTCAACTCGCGAAGCGGTGTCGTCTGCCCATTCCCGCCAAGCAGTACATCGACCATCGGTGAGGCCAGCGACAAATCCAGCTCGATCAGCCCAACGGCTCCAAGCGGCTCAAGCCGTACGGAATAGAGATATGTCGGAGTCGACAGCCGCTCCAGGAACTCACTGAAGGGCAGCTGCTCACCCGCAACCAGCTTGGCGCGAAACGGTGTCCTCAACCATCCACTCATCGAGTGCATCAGGTTGCGCGCAAACAGGTCGTTTACCGTGCTGATGGCACGCATCTGATCGTTACTGATTTTGCCTGCGCGACTGAAGACATAGGTCTCCGGAAGCTGTTCGCTCTTGTCTTCCTGCACTGCCTTGGCTGAAGCATTCGCCGCAGCAAATAGCGCATCAATATCTTCCTGTCCGAGCTTCTTTTCCATTCGTGGCCTTCAATCCGTCTAGCGCGTAGACTTACGCTTCATACCGTTCTTCACTGGAGCTGCATCGGTCGCCCTCAAACCACCCAGCGCAGCACGCAGCCGCAACACAGCCGATGAGTGGATCTGGGAGACACGCGATTCCACCACTCCAAGCGTCAGGCCAATCTCCTTCATCGTCAGCTCTTCGTAGTAGTAGAGTGTCAGCACCATCCGCTCTCTCTCCGGAAGCTCATCGATCGCATCGGCGAGCCTCTGCTTCATCTCACCTTTCAGACAACGGAATAGCGGATCTTCTTCCGGCGAACCTGGGATATAGGCCAGCTCCTCATCGCCGGAATCCTCCGAGCGCTCGATATGAAGACTGCCAATCTCGAGTCCCTTCAAATCACCGAGCAGCTGCTGATACTCATTCAAGCTGAGCTTCATCTCCGCGGCGATCTCCTGCTCAGATGGAGATCGGCCAATTCTCTGCGTCACGGCCCGTATGGCTTCTTCTACCGCGCGTCCCTTGCGGCGCAGCTCTCTGGGGCTCCAGTCCAACGTGCGCAAAGAATCCAGAATCGCACCGCGAATACGAAACTGCGCATAGCTCTTGAACTGCACCTTCTTCGTGTGATCGAACTTCGAGAAGGCATCGATCAGGCCGACAACACCAGCCGACACCAAGTCGTCGAGATCGACGTGCTGCGGCAGCCTCTCATGAATGCGCCGCGCAATATAACGCACTGTTGGCAGATGCTCCATCAACAACACGTCGCGCTCCGTCGCTGCGCCATCTCCTACCGCTTCGGTAAACGGGGCAAAGGCCGGCATATCCGCTCCTTTTCCGGTTGCGATCTCCACATCCAAATCGCCGCTCCATTCCAATCGTGGAAAACCAGACAGCACATTCACTGGTATCGATCTCCCTGCACCCATCTGCTTACTCCCCTTTCACTCGTCCTGCATCAGCCGATTGTTCCCATGCTTCGCACACGAACCTCTGGCGGTATCTCGACCGGCGATAACACCGTTATCTTCGGCAGAAACGGCTCCAGCCAACGGCGAACGTGATAACGCGCCGGACTCGGACACAAGAGCACGGGAAGGGCCGATATGCTTCCCTGTCCGGTTAGGCGTTTCACAGATTCCACAAGACGTCGCAGGAAATCACCCGGCATCGCCGTTCCATGCGCGCCATCTCCCAGCAGATGTCCCGCGCTCTGCGGATCAAACGTTCCAATCAGCTCGCTCTCCATCTCTTGGTCAAGCATCAACACACGAAGCCCTCCATCGGCGTCCAGCAGCGGACGCACAAGCCCGCGCCCCAGCGATTGGCGCACACTCTCCACAAGGTGCACGACGTTTTTCGACTGCTGTGACGTTTCGACGAGAACCTCAAGAATTGCTCCCAGATCGCGGATCGAGACCTGTTCGCGCAGAAGCTGCTGCAGGACGCGCTGCACCTCGCCCAACGACATCAGCTTCGGCACCAGCTCTTCCACCAGCTTTGGATGACTCTCGTTCAGACTGTCCAGCAGACGTTTTACTTCCTGCCGGCTCAGCAGCTCGTACGCATGCCGTCGAATCAATTCGCCTAGATGCGTTCCAATTACCGTCGTCTGATCGACGACGGAATATCCAGCCGCAAGCGCCTGCTCTTCCAGGCCTGGATCGATCCATCGCGCGGTGACACCAAACGCTGGTTCCTTCGTCTCGATTCCTGGTAGAGGACGAGCCTTGGGATCGCCATTTACCGCCAGCAAACAGTTCTGCTCGGTCTGCCAGCGAGCGATCTCAACCCCGCGAAGGCTAACCACATACTCTCTTGGCTTCAACCGCAGGTTATCTGTAATGTGAACTGGCGGGACGATGAAGCCCAACTCTGTCGCAAGGTGACGCCTTAGAGCGCGCACGCGGTTCAGCATCTGGCCGCCCTGCTTCTCATCGACCGACGGAATCAACTGAAAGCCGATCTCGAGCGTCAGCTCATCCATCTTCAGCAGCGATGCCAGGTTTTCAACCTTCGCGGCTTCAGCCTGCTTCGCCTTTGCCCCACCAGCCACATCTTTCTCTGCTGCGTCTGCCTGACTTGCCGGAATCCTACGCGCAAGCATGGCGACTCCGGCAGCAAGCAGGAGGAAGGACAGCTTCGGCAAACCAGGGACCAATGCAAGAGCAACAAGCACGCCGCATGCAATCCACAATGTGTTGCGCGCGCGGAAGAGCTGGGTCCCAAGCTCCTTGTCAAGAGATCCAGCTGTTGAAGCACGCGTCAGCACCACACCACCGGCAATCGACACCAGCAGGCTGGGGATCATCGTCACTAATCCGTCGCCAACCGTTAATATCGTGTAGGTCTTCACTGCCGTTACCAGGTCGACGCCCTGCTGAAAGACCCCAATCAACAATCCCGCAATAATATTGATTGCCGTAATCAGAATGGTTGCCATGGCGTCGCGCTGGTTGAATCGCGCAGCGCCATCCATCGCACCATAGAATTCCGCTTCGCGCGCAATCGCTTCGCGCCGCTTACGGGCTCCCTGCTCGTCAATCAGACCAGCGTTCATGTCCGCATCAATCGCCATCTGCTTGCCCGGCAAGGCATCGAGCGTAAATCGTGCCGTCACCTCGGCCGTCCGCACGGCACCATGGCTGACAACGAGAAATTGAATCGCAATGAGAGCAAGAAACAGCACAAAACCGACGACGTAATTTCCACCGACGACGAACTGCCCAAATGAT
The DNA here is from genome assembly GCF_025264665.1 of Edaphobacter flagellatus. Lineage (NCBI taxonomy): Bacteria > Pseudomonadati > Acidobacteriota > Terriglobia > Terriglobales > Acidobacteriaceae > Edaphobacter > Edaphobacter flagellatus. Next base: position 4,194,626 of record NZ_CP073697.1, on the reverse strand, counting down.
TCAATCATTGAGCCGGCAGCGCCTGTCCCTTCGTGGCCATGCAACAGAATTCTTCGACTCGATGCCAGATTGAGCGACAGACGAAACAGGGTCAGCAGCAGCAACAGCGTCGGAAAGACGGAGAAGTCCACGGCGCGTTTCACCTGCACCGCCGTCAGAAAAACAATGACTGATGCCGTAATGGACGCAGCCAGCAAAACGTCCAACACTACACCCGGCACCGGTATCAACATAACGAAGACCATGCTGATCGCTGCAACAGGCAGCAACAACGCCTGCAAATTGGCCGGCGACCATCTCGATGGCGCTTTCGTTTCTTTCATATACCGCCTCCAAATCCAACCATGCTCAACTGAGCCGTTCCTTGATGCACAGTATTCTGTCGCATCTGCCGCTCGCGCCTCATGCTCTCTTCAACCTTTTGCCTGTAGAGAAATGCCAGAATGCCCGCCACAGCCGCGTACAGCTCAAATGGGATCGACTGCCCTGGTTCCACCATGCGATACAAGCTTCTAGCCAACGGTGGATTTTCAACGATGGGAACCCCCGCCCATCGGGCTTCTTCACGAATCTCCGCAGCCCACAGATCGCGTCCCTTCGCCAACACGGTGGGGGCTTGCATACTCTCAAAGCTGAATTCGAGCGCAACCGCATAATGCGTGGGGTTCGTAATTACGACGCTGGCCCGCGACATATCGGCCTTCACTTTGCGCCTGCGCATGGCACGCTGAATCTGCCGGATTCTGCCCTTGATCTCCGGATTGCCCATGGATTCTTTTGCTTCTTCGCGGACCTCCTGCTTGGTCATCTTCAGGCGCTGATTCCAGGCTCGCCATTCAATCGCGTAGTCCATTCCCGACCACGCCAGCGTCACCCAGGCCGCATCAAGTGCTAGTCCGTATGCAGTCGAAAACGTCGCTGGCAGCCGAACCATGCTCATCACCGGCATCGGCAACATCAACGCCTTCAATGCCACCCATCCCAGAACCACCATGACGGCTGCCGGGACCAGCGACTTCACTACACGGGTTGCCGAACGAAGGCTAAAAATATTCTTAATATTCGTCGCCGGATTCAGTCGGGTCAGCTTCAGCTCAATCGCGTTTGGATGCAGCTGTATGCCTCCGGATTGCGCGACTCCGGCAAACAGTGCGCAACTAAAACTGGCTGCCATGACCAACCCAATCGGTAGCAAAGCCGGCTCAAGCATCTGAAAAACAGCGCTGTTCCATTGACGCTCTCCTGCAACCTGGCCGACGGCAGCCGAATGCAGGCTCTCACGATAGACTTTGCCCCAGTTCGCAAAGAAACTTGGCGACATTGCTCCCAGTGCCAATACTCCTCCCAGCATGGCCAACGCAGAAAGCAGCTCGCGGCTGCGAACGCTATCGCCCTTTTCGCGCGCTTTCTTCTTTCGCTGTGGTGTTGCCTGCTCTGTTCCCTGTTCGCTCATGCGGTTGCGATCAACCTTCCCGCCGCATCAAGCAATGCCGTGAAGTGACGCTCGATCCACGACGGCCATACCGCCAGGCTTGCAATCAATACCACATAAGAAACAAGAGTCTTCAGTGGAATTCCAACAACCATCGCCGGTAGCTGTGGCGAAAGCCTGGAGACCATTGCCACCGTCACCTCGACAACCATCGACGCAGCTATTACCGGTGCTGCAAGCTGTAGGCCTGCAAGAAAAATTCCACTCGCCATCGAAGCCAACGCAGGCCCTGTCCTTGCCCCCATCACGGCGTGCCCAACCGGTGCCGCTACAAAACTTCTCATCACAGCAGTGAGTAACGTCCCGTCTAATCCAGCACCGATAATCACCAACACACCCAGCCACCCCAGCATCTGCCCAAGCACTGGAGTCTCAATCGATGAGTTGGGATCCATCAGATTCACCAGCGAGAAGCTGAACTCTATTCCCAGCAGCGTTCCAGCGAACAAGAGTGCCTCATTCAACAGCGTCAGGGAGAGCCCAAAAACGAGGCCCACTCCTATCTCACCGAATATGGCCGTCATATCCAGCTCCGCTCTCGCATTGGGAATTACCGCAACTGCTGGCGCGAGCAAAATCGTCATCGCAAACACAAATCCGGCTTTAATACGTGGAGCAATGGCCGGCGACGAGAAGACAGGAGCAAAGACCATCAATCCGCTAAGCCGGATCATCACCAGCAGCGCCGCCGTCATATATTGCGGCCAGTCATGAAGAAGTGATGCGTAATCGGCAGTCATTCTCTATCCTAGAAATTTGTGAAACCCATTGCTGAATAGCCGCAACGTAAATCCGATGAGCCGATGAATGGTCCAGGGCATCGAAATCATGGTGACTACAAAGACGGTGACCAAACGTGGTACGGATGTCAGTGTTTGTTCCTGCACTCCGGTCAATGTCTGTAGCAGGCTCACCAGCAAACTCACCACACATGCACTGATCAACAGCGGCGCACTCAATAACATCGCTTCCAGCAATACCTTTCGCATAATCTCCACCGATAGATCAGGACCCATCGCCACTCCCTCGTTAAAAACTCTTGATCAGCTGATCTGCCAGTAGGTTCCAGCCATCCACCATCACAAACAGAAGAATCTTCAGCGGCGTAGAGATGACAACAGGCGGAAGCTGCATCATGCCGATCGACGTCGTTACACTGGCCACGACCAGATCCACCAGCAAAAACGGCAGAAAGAGAATGGCGCCGATCTGGAAACCCGCCTTCAGTTCGCTCAAGATGTAAGCGGGAACAACCACTTGAATTGGCAGATCGTTTTTCGTCGCAGGACGTGCCGTCATACCCGCAGCAGCAAATACCGACAAGTCCTTTTCGCGCGTATAACGCAGCATGTACTGCTTCACCGGCTCAATGCCGCGGGTGATCGCGTCTTCGCCTGCAATTGTGCCTGCGCGATATGGCGCAACGGCCTGCTGCTCGACTTGCAGCAGGACGGGCTGCATCAAAAACCACGTCATCATCAACCCCAGCCCCATCAGCACCTGGTTGGAAGGAGCAGTCTGCGTTCCAAGCGCCTGGCGCAGGAAGTGAAAGACCACAAGCAGGCGCACCAGCGGAGTCATCGAAAGCAGCAGTGCAGGCAGAAGCGTCAGCAGCGTAAGTCCCACGACGATGGCCCATGGCGTACTCTTGTTCGCTTTCAAGCTGTCTTCGATCGACTGCTTTTCACGACTCGGCACAGGTGGTTCCGTAATATTCTGCGCTTCGCGCGATGGCCGAACCGGCTTGCCCGCCAGCTTCTTTGCACGAGCATGCACCACTTGTAAGCCAGATGCATTTCGTCGCACCCAGAACGACTGGGCCGATCCTTCGGCTGCTTTAACACCCGTCTCTGCATGCAAAACACCTGCGACCACCAGCAGAGTAGCCAGGCATGCCACTCTAAGACAGGTTCGGTGCAGCCTCATGAAGCGCATCACTCCACCTCGTCTGCGTTAATCTTCACGATTGTTGTAATTCCCTCTGCGCCCCCTCCAGCAAGAAACTGCTCGCCCCCGCACCGCAGCAACATCAACTGACTCTTGCCAACATGCAGTGTTTCCAGCAATTGCATCTTTTTCACATTCGCGCGACGAGACGTTATGCCCAGGTTCCATCTCTGAATCAGCCATCCGGCAAATCCGTGCCGTTTGAGTCCACCTTCTACGTTCAGCAACTCCATACTCTGTGCCGTCTCTTTCATCGTCGATCTCACTTAGGCAAGCCGTGTCAGCCGCACCAGAAGCTGCTGATCTACAACTTCAAACTCGCTCCACCCCACCTGGACACTGCCTGCCTTGACCGGCACATCTTCCGTCTCCGGCCACTTGCTTTCGATCACCTGCCCAGCTTCAAGAGCCAGCAGATGGCGTACCTTAAAATCTGCCAGCACAACCTCAGCGCTAATTGGAATCGTCAATCCTGCGAGCACCGGCCATGAAGGATGCAGCTCAATGCGCTCTATCCCTGGTCTTGCTGCCGGTGCAATTGTTGTCTGCAGCACTGGCTGCTCTTCCATCGGCACCCTTACCAATTCCGCTTCTGCCATAGCCTCTCCGTTCCGTCCAAATGCCTATCGCTGAACCAGAAATTCTGTGAAGAACAGATCGGTCACTTTGACATCCGGGTTACGTGCAGCAAGAGCAGCCTTGAGCTCACGCTTCAAACGGTCTTTCCCATCTGCGGCAAGCAGACTATCCGAGGTCTGCTGCGCCATAACAGTCAGCGCCGTATCGCGCACAGCTGCGTCCGTCTCTTTGCCTGCCTTCGCGTCTTCTGCCTTCTTCTCGTCCTTCGGACCGCCTTTGGCATCGGCAATATTCAGCGTGATGGATGCACGCAGATAGGCTCCGCCCGCGCTGTCGGCGAGATTCACCACTAGCGGCTCCAATACAACGGCATGCGTCTTCTCAGGAGCCTTTGGGGCAGCCTCAGCCTGCTGCGTGGCAGTCTGCAGTTTTAGTTTCCCAGAATGAACCAAGTAGTACCCCGCTCCTCCGACAACTGCAACGGAGAGAAGTACGCCTAGCACCACTGCGATCACAAGTGAAAGAACTGGGAGCTTAATCTGCCCGACTGGGGTTTCCTGCACAACAGTAGGAGTCGTCGCCATCTTTGCCTGACCTCAATGCCATTGGACAGTGCAATTGGCAGGCCATCTTAGGAGTACGAAGGATTAGCGATTTTTTACGATCTCCGGAGTGTGCTTAAACCTTAAATATTGTGGGCGCCGCATATGCGCGCGGCGCCCACAATCAATCGACTTCAACCCAACGCGCTACCGGATCATTCCCAGCGTCGTCTGCGTGATTGAATCGAAGGCAGTAATCGTCTTTGAGTTGGCTTCAAAGGATCGCTGTGCCACGATCAGATCCGAAAACTCCTGAGCGATGTCCACATTAGACTGCTCTAAGGTTGCGTCTTCAATCGAAGCGCGCCCACCGGTACCTGCTACGCCAATCACCGCATCGCCTGAGGCGGATGTCGTCGCATAATTGTTGTGCCCTGTCATTACCAGGCCCTGCGTGTTGGTGACGCGAGCGACGGCGATCTGGCCGACAACAGCTTTATGTCCGTTGTCAAAGGTAGCCGTAACCACACCACTCGAATCCACCGTGAAGCCCTGGTAGTTGCCGCTGGCATAGCCATCCTGCTGGGTAGCTCCTGTCGTCGAAGCCGCCGTCGTTTGCGTAATAGTCGGATTACCGCCGCTTGTCAGATTCCAGTCAAAGGTTAGATTGCTGGAACCGTTCGTCAACGAAGGAAAACTGATACCGTTGATCGAACCCGTCGGCGACACCAGATTTCCATTCGAATCGAAGGTCATCGTTCCTGTGTTATTGACAGGAGCTCCGGTCGCATCACCCGCAGGCAAAGCAATGCTATAGTCCCACGTGTTCAACCCTGTCTTGGTATAGGTCACCGTCATTGCATGACTCTGTCCAAGTGAATCGTAGATCTTGACCGGCGTCGTGAACTGCGTACCGACCGTCGCGCCTGCATTCAGGTTCGCCGTAATTGAGATATTCTGCGTTGCCTGCGCTGCCTGCGTCACACCAACCGGAAGGTTCATCGGGGTCAGTCCGGCATTCACATTTACCGCGCCGTTCTGAACCGGATATCCCATCACACTGGCACCATCCCCTGTAATCAGTTGACCAGACTGGCTCAGCTGAAAATCGCCGGCTCGTGTCAGCGACTGTTGTCCGCCCTGTTGAACGACAAAGAAGCCATCGCCGCTCAGCGCCATATCCGTTGAGTTCCCCGTTGGCAACAGCGTGCCCTGCAGGAAATTCGTAGCTGTCCCCGAAACGCGCGTACCTGCTCCCACCTGCAGTGGATTGTTCGAGCCCGATGTACCGATCTGCTGATAAAACAGATCCTCAAACGTCGTTCCCTGCTTCTTGAACGCCGTTGTATTTAGATTTGCCAGGTTATTACCGATGGTGTTCAGCGACACGGAATCGGCCTGCAAACCGCTAAGTGCTATCGAAAAAGATGGCATCCTGTTCTCTCCTTGTTCTCCTGCAAATAATCGATATCTCGTAAAGCGTCTCCTGAATATGGATCAGGAGGCGCTTTCACCCTGTAACAGCCTTCTCAAAGTTCGTCAGGCCCTGATTGATCTGGATCAACTGCTGCAGGCTGTTCACGCCAACAAGCTGCTGAATGTAGGTCGTGGGGTCCGTAGGCTGTGTTGGATCCTGGTTTTTCAACTCACTCACTAACAGCGTCAAAAAATCATTCGCCGTTACGGTCGTGTTGTCAGTTGCCGTGCTGGATGAACTACTCGACGAGCTATCACTGCCAGACGCACTCTTCGCTGTAGTAGAAGCTCTGGCATGCGGAGCCAGGGCAGAAGCAACGCGCTCAGCAGATGTGCCTGCACCTGCTATCGAATTCAACTGTGATAAATCCATCTCTATCCTTCCTCTGAATACAAAATTGTTCTGATTCGCTTAAGCCCTTACACTCACCCAGCTCCCGCCCGACAGGCCGTTGCTGCTTTGCACAAAGTCAATCGGCTGTAGCTCGCCTACATCCTTCGGCAATGGAATCTCATCGAAGCTTCCGAGTTCCCTTGGCCGATCCTGATGATTACCGCCAGCATGATTTCCCGGTGCCTGCTGCCCTGCTGCTCCATCAAAGGTGCTCGGCCCCGTAGCATCGTACATTGGCATTGCATTCGCATGAACGACCAGGGAGCTTACCGGCACTCTCTCTTGGTCCAGAAATCCGGAGAGTGCCGGCAGCTCACGATGCAGCATCTCCTGGCCACTCGCAGAGCTCGACGACAACGCCGCCTTCACCGCTCCCGACTCAGTCAGCTCCGCCCGGATCTTCAACCAGCCATTGCTCCCATTTGCCACACCAACCTCAAGCATCGAAGGTGTAGCCGAAAGAGTTCTATGCTCAACGGCTCCTGTATTTCTCTCCGCGAGGGGCGCTGAACTGGCATCCACACTCGTCTGTTGCATCCCGTTCGTAGATGCCTCTTTCGCCGTCGCCTGCGTAGCACTGTGAATGCCATCGCCAGTTGCCACTATATGAAACGGCAATCTGTCGTTCAGATTGATAACTGGCGCATTTTGGACAGCATCTGGCCCCTCAATCTGCATGCCGGCTTTCGGCACGGTATTGGCCTCGACATGTTCAATGGCTGGCTTCGGCCGCTGCCCGCCAACACTCTCACCCTTTGCTACATCTCCCGCAGTCGCTACGATCTCCACTGCATTCCTTGGAATTGCTGGCTTGCCGGAACCGTTCGAAGCAGGAGAATCGACTGCTTTACGCGGCATCATCAAAGTTCCGTCTGCGATTTTCATGCTGCTTGTCACATCGCTTTTGGGCTTCTCACCATCGTCAGTGACGCAGGCTTGCTGCGCTGAAATATCCATCACGAAGGTCTGCTGGTTCCGCGCAATAATAGCCTGCCCTTCAGACGGAGCTTTCAGCTCGCCGTGCCCTTGTACCTCTACATGCTTCTCCGCCTTCCCGATCTCGCGTGTCTTGTGCGCTTTCTCTCCAATCGTCTTCGCCTTTCCACTCGGCGCAGATATCGTTGCTTCCTTGTTATCCCTGGGTTTTGCCGCAGGAGGCTCAAGCGGAAGCTCAATCGCAGGCGCATCCATTTTTGTGTTTTCGTCAACAAGAACGGGTTTCGCAATTGCGATAAGACTTACATCGCCGCCCGCCTTCGTCACCGGCATTACTAGATCACTCGGCATTTGATCGCCTGCCTCATTACCCGTCTTTATCGGAGCAGAAGAGAGTACGCTCACGGGATGATTCAGGCCGCCCTGCGGCAGATTGTTTTCCGACAAGCGCTCCGAGCTACCATCATTCTTTCGCTCCACTTTTCCGGGAACACTCATACGGGGAAGATCACTACGTCCCACAGAATCTTTGCTCTTAGGTAGCGTTGAACCTCCAGGCGCCGGAATCTCCAGCAAGCTCTCGTCCAGGCTCACAGCAAATGAAGGGAGCGTCGTTCCACTACTTCCCTGCTTCGCCTGGAGCTCATCACTCAGTCTGGCCAGGAGCGACTTCACGCTTGCCGAGTTCACCATCACAATCACCCCTCCTGCCTGTTAGCTCGCTAAGTTGCACCTACCGTGCCAAAGCCATCTGGAACTGCATTAGGAAACCTTTATTCGCTTACTCTGTCTTTCAAACTGAGACGCTTCCATCGGCTTCTTGAGAGGAACCTGTCATCCGCAGCCATCTGCTCTCGCTTCGCCTCTACTTTTTCTGCATCTTCCGTGGCTTGGTCGGCTAACCGCTGCACTCTCTCGCTCCACTGCCTGCTATCCATATGTCGCTGGCGGGCGACAAAGCTTCGTTCTTCCCGTTCGTGCAACACACCAGCAAGTCGCGTCCGCCGCCATCCCCCAGCCTTCTGCTGAACGGCTGCAACGGACCTGCCGAAGCAATCTCCTGCTGCCATCGCCTGCATCTCGCATTCAAACGCGATACGGGAGCTTCTACTCTCCACAGCGATGGCCTCCTCTACCTCGCGTACCTCTGACGCAGCTCGTGAAGCATCGGCTTCATGCATCTTCTCGACTGCTTCATAAACGCGAAGCAAACGACGCATTGATCCCAATCGCTCGCGCATGGCTACAACTCCATTGTGCACAGCCGATCAACGGCATCTTCCAACGTTGTTCTCTCGCTCGAACCCTGCTCAAGATAGCTACGCAGCACCGGCATGGCACGGATTGCACGATCCAGTTCGCTATCCATCCCTGCCTTGTATGCGCCGATCCTCATCAGATCTTCCGATCGCGCATACGCCGCCAGCAGGCTCCGCACGGTCACAGCCTGTTTCACTTGCTCGCCTGTTGCAACTGCCGGCATCAAGCGACTCAGCGAATCCAGTACATTCACGGGCGGATATCTTCCCCCAGAGGCTAAAGCGCGCGACAAAACAATATGCCCGTCGACAAATGACCGCACCGCATCCACCACCGGATCCTGCTGATCGTCTCCCTCCATCAGCACCGTATAAAAGGCTGTGATGCTTCCCCGCTCAAAATTTCCTGCCCGCTCCACCAATCGAGCTAGGCGTGTGAACACGGAGGGTGTATATCCCTTATTCGTTGGAGGCTCCCCTGCCGTCAGTCCAATCTCGCGTGCGGCCATTGCATAGCGCGTTAGCGAATCCAGTACCAGCAAAACATGTTTCCCCTGCGCAGCATAAAACTCAGCTATCGCCGTCGCCGTTTGCGCTGCCCGCATGCGCAGCAGGGGACTCTGATCTGAAGTGGACACGACCACCACCGAGCGTCGCAACCCTTCTTCGCCCAATGACTCTTCTACAAACTCGCGCACCTCTCGGCCACGCTCCCCCACCAACCCAACAACCGTCAGATCCGCCTGGGTGCTTCGCGTCATCATCCCGATCAACGTACTCTTTCCCACACCCGACCCGCCGAATACACCAATCCTCTGACCACGTCCCACTGTGAGCAATCCATCAATCACGCGAACACCCGTACCCAGCGGCTCGCAGATAGGAAGCCGCTCCATCGGATGCGGTATCTCCCCATCGAGCCTTCGCATCTCCACCGTGCGCAGCGCTCCCTTGCCATCCAATGGCATACCCAGTGCGTTCAGAATTCTTCCTTCCATCTCACCAACAGCGATCGACGGAAATTTCCCCATCGCCTCCAGCGCATCGCCATAGCGAATACCGTGTGTGGCATTCAACGGCATCGCCAACACATTTCTCCCGCGAAAGCCGATGACCTCGGCCTCATGCCGCACGCCTTCCGCATCCACGATTCCGCAACACTCACCCACCGAGCAGAGTGGCCCCTCGGACTCCACCGCCTGTCCGTTCGCCTCGACAACGCGTCCTTGCCACCGCCAGGCTGGCCTTTGCCCAAGCATCACGAAATATGGCGCCAGCATTCCTCCTAGCGCGCTCTGCCCCATAACACCTGTCATGACGGCCTCTTCTCCAGCAGATCGAAGAACCCGCGCTCGATCTCCTTCAGCTGATCACGTATTCCCATCTGCACTCTTCCCACGGCCGTCTCAAGCACAGCATCTCCGGTCACGAGCTGGCCGTCTGACATCACCGACACAACTACATCGCTCCGCTCGGCTGCAAATATCTCGCGCCACTCTTCTGCCTGCCCTTCCGGTACGCGAAGCGTTACGCGGCTCTCTCCCTCAACCTTGCTCAAAGCAACATGCACCACTCCACGCAGCAGCATCGGATCGAGCGTTGCCTCACGATGCAATACCCGCCCTGCAATCGTTAGCGCCAGACTTACCACTTCACTCTCAACCGCAGCAAAATATTGTTTTCGTTCGCGACCAAATTGCTCCATCAACCTGACAACTTCGGTGCGCTTCGCCGCAACCTGCTGCTCCATTTCGGAGCGCAGGTCCTCACGCGTTCGCATCTCTGCCTCGTGCCGTGCGATTTCGACATCACGCGTTGCCGTTTCGATGACGGCCTCAAGCTTTGCTTCAAGTGCTTCGATCTGAGCCTTCCACCCCGCCTCGGCATCGACCACTCCGGTAGAGACCGAAACCTCCGCCAGCGCGGCTGCCTCCTCCAATAGCTCAAACTCAAGTGGCGACACTACTCTTTCGTCCACGCACTCAAGCATCGGAGCAGCTTCATACTGCAAGGTCATCGTCGGCCCCCATCTTCAAGATCATCTTGCCCTCGGCCTCCAGTTGCCGCGCCAAAGCCAGCAGCTCCTGCTGAGCCAGTCCGACGTCCTTCATCCGCACCGGGCCCATCACCTCCATGTCTTCCTTCAGCATCTCCACCGCACGCGAGCTCATAGCCTTAAACAGATGCGCCCGCAGATTCTCCCGGCTCCCCTTCAAGGCCATGGCGATCACCCGCTTATCCGCAGCCGCAACAAACTCGCGAATACTCTCCGGCGGAACAGTCAACAAATCTTCAAAGGTGAACATCAGATTCCTGATGCCAATGGCCAGCTGCGGCTCCTGTTGTTCAATCTCTTCCAGAATTCCTTTGCTCGCCGTTTGCTCCACACGATTCAACAATTCGGCAACGGCTTTGAATCCCGAGTACGACTTGCGGCCCGAGCCGGCCCCTTCCAGCCTGCGATGCAGTACGAACGCCACCTTCTGCGCCATCTCCGACGAGAACTGCCGCATCTCCGCCAATCGCTTCACCACATCCACACGCAACGCTGGCGCCAACTGCATCAAGATCATCGAGCCACGCTTGGCATCGACATGCGCCAGCACCAGTGCAATTGTCTGCGGATGCTCCGTCTCAAGAAACTTACTTAGCTGCTGCGGATCCATCCTCTGCAGAACCGCCATATCGCTGTTGGCGCGCTCGCGAATCCGTTTCACCTGTGCCAGCATGCTCTCTGCCTTCGTCGCACCGAAGGCCTCCGTCAGCACGCGCAAAGCAAACTCCGGACCGCCGCGCACCATGTATTGCTGCGTCTCCAGCAGGCCGTAGAACTCCGTCATCACCTGTGTCAGCTGCTGCGCCGGAATCTCACCCAGCCGCGTGATCTCTTCCGTCACGCGATGCACATCACCCTCCGACAAGCTTTGCAGCAATGTCTTGGCCAGCTCATCGCCAACTGCTACCAGAAGAATCGCGGCCTTACGCAGCCCAGGTATCTCTGCCGGAGCAAAACCGGCATCCTCGGGCAGCATCAGCGGCATACGCTGCGTTGTTGCGCTCTGCATCCCTGCCATCATGCCTCCGTCTCCTCTCCCGACCCGATCCACGCCTCAAGCAGCCTCGTGCTCTGCGCCGGTTCGCGACGGATATGCTCCGCCACCTGCTCAAAGATCCCCTTCTGCTGCAACTGTTCTTTCATTCCGGCGCGTGTCGCTACCGGCAAACTCGCATGAATCGGAACCGTAGGCTCCAGCAACTCCGGCTCAGATGCTCCAGCACCAAGCTCTGCCGTCTCTCTTCCCTTCTCCAGCAACATCGGCTCACGCAACGTCGCGGTCACCTGCCCTGCGATCGGCCGCAAAACAAACAGCACCAGCAACACTCCAAGTGCACCAAGAACTGCTGTACGTGCCAAACCTGGCTGCGTGCGAGCCAGCGCTCGCGCCTGCTCCATCACCTGTGTCATGACTGGCGGCTTCACGTCAGGCGCGTTCGAACTGAAGCTTACGTTCTCCACCACGACCTGGTCGCCACGCTTGACGTCATATCCCACGGCGGCCTCCGCCAACTGTTCCAGCCTGCGCATCTCATCCGCGTTACGTGGCTTCCATACCGTGTGCTCAGCCTTACCTGTCCCCTCAGCCATCGCGCGATCATTCACAACCACTGCAGCCGTCACGCGTCGCACTCGCCCCGGAGCCTGCTCTGTGTGAACAACATGTTTGCTCACACCATATGTTCCGTTCTCTTCATGAATACTCTGCCCCGCACCATATCCCTGTTGCGGATACACCGGCAGTGCCTCCTTCTGTAGCAGCGGCGGCGTCCCCGGAGCAGCCGCAGCCGCCGAACCCTGCACCGCACCCGCAGGCGCACCCGCAGGCGAGTTGCTCGCCGTACCTGGCACCCCTGTCGCCTTCACTGGTTGCGTCTGTGTCTGCTCGCTCTTCTGTAGACTCAGCGTCGCCGACTGGTTCGGATCGTAAACCTCATCCGTTCGCTCTTCCAATCCTTCTTCATAGCTCACATTCACCGTTGCGCGGACATTGTCACGGCCTGCCAATGGCTCCAGCATTGCCACCAGCTTCGCCTCCATCGCCTGCTCAACATCCGCCTCCATACCACTCTTCGATCGAGGACGAAAATTCGCCCGCCCATCTGCATCCACCAAAGCCACATTCTCCGGGCTCAGGTTCTCTACCGCGCCCGCCACCAGGCTGCGAATCGCCTCCACCTGTTCTTCGCTCAGCGATGCACGTTTCAGCTTCAGCACCACCGAAGCCTTCGCTGCCCGCTCCTCCGACGTAAACAACGACTGCTGCGGCAGCACCAGATGTACTCTCGCCGAACGCACCGCACCCAGCGCTGCAATCGTGTGCTCCAGCTCGCCCTCAAGCGCCCGTTGATAGTTCACCTTCTCGTCAAACTCACTACCTACCCAGTTCGGCTTGTCGAACAGCTCGAACCCCAGCCTTCCCGTCTGCGGCATTCCCTTCGTCGCAACTTCCATGCGCGCCTTGTCCACCGATTCGGCAGGCACCTCGATTCCGCCGCCATCCGCTGTCATGCGGTACTGAATCCCTGCCGCAGACAACTCCTGCGAAACCTGCTGCATGTCTTTGGCATCCAGGCCACTGAACAGCGGCCGCCAATCCGTGCGCCCCGCATACCACGCCATCGCAGCTCCCACCGCAGCAACAAATGCGGCAGCGGCCAAAAGCCACGTCCGCTTTGCCGCAGGCAGTGCCATCAGCCGTTCACGCAGAACCGTAACGGCTGCCATCACTTTTCCTGCTGCGCCCGCCTGAACGCCTATACCAGCCCGCTCCGCTCTTTCGAGTCCCGCGCTCTGCTGCTGTTCCGTCTCTGCCATCTGCCTCGCTCACATTCGAAGGAGTTCTGTTCGCACAAAACTAAAACTGCATCGTCATCATCTGCTGATAGACCGCGACCGCCTTGTTCCTCACCTGCAATGCAAGCTCAAAGGCCATGTCCGCCTTCTGCGTCGCAATCATTGCATCGTGAATCTCCACGCCCTTCCCGTTCAGCAGTCCGGTCACCGTCTCCGACGCCTTGCGATCCAGCTCGTTCGTCGTGTCCACCATCGTCTTCAGCACTCCGGCAAACGGAGCATCCGGCGTACGCTTCTGCTCACTCTTCACTCCGCTGGCAATCGAGCTCACCTGCTGCGCAACACTAGAAAACACACTCGCTCCACTCATCGCTTGCCTCCGTCTCTCTGCTCACGCTGTATCACTTCAGAATGTCCAGCGAAGAAGCCACCATGTTCTTCTCCGCCTGTATCGCCGACGCATTCGCTCCATACGAGCGCTGCGCTCCCATCAGATCCACCATCTCTGTCAGCGGATTGATATCCGGATACGACACATAGCCATCTGGCCCTGCATCCGGGTGCTGCGGGTCATAGCGGCGCAGCGGCGCGCTTGCATCGCTGATCACTCCCGTCACCGCAACGCCTCCGTCCACCGACGTATCCGCCGTCACCGATCTGCCCAACCGCATCGAGCCCACCCCTGACCCACCCAGATGGTTCACCAGCGAGTGCTTGAAACTCTCAGCGCCCTCTGCTTCAAAGACCACATGATGCCTCTGATACGGGTCGCCGTCCGCCGTTCGCGTCGTTTCCGCATTCGCCATATTCGCGGCGACCACCTCAGCGCGCACACGCTCAGCCTTCAACGCCGACGCACTCACGTCCATCACGCCAAAAAGATTCATCGCTTATTTCGCCTCCGCATGGATCGCGCTCATCACCGTCGAATACTCATGCTTCAATAGCTCTACGCCAAGCCGAAACTGCAGCTGCGACTTCGCCAGCTGAATCCCCTCGCGATCCATCGACACATTGTTGCCATCCGGCCGCGTCACCAACCCATCCACATCCTGGGCCGCAGGCTGCGCGAAGCCCGTCGAGCCTGCCCCCGTAAGCTGCCGCGCAAACTCCTGCTCAAAATCGAACCCCTGCGTCTTGTACCCAGGCGTGTCCACATTGGCCATATTGCTTGCCGTCAGCTTCATCTGTTCCCCCGTCAGGTCTAGATACCGCCCTAACGCATCGCTCAAAGCCGTCGTCACCTGCATAGAAACTCCTCCGCCTGTCTCTATGCACTTCGCGCGCCAAAAAAAAGCGCCCTCGAATGAGAGCGCTCTAAGCGAATGGACAACCTTGTCTGAAACTATCCCCGTGAAGCCCGTCGATACCGTATCTCATCCGGGCCAATCTCCATCTTGTCCGCCGCAAGAATCGCAGCGCGCTCCAGCACATGCATCAATTCACGCACATTGCCCGGCCAGTAATGCCCCTTCAATCTTTCCAGAGCCTCACTACTCAGTCGCTTGCGCGGAGCCTTCTGTCCCAGCATCGAAAGAATGTGCTCTGCCAGCAGCGGTATATCTTCCATCCGCGCACGCAGCGAAGGGACCTCAACCGGAAACACCGCCAGCCGGTGATACAAGTCCAGTCGAAAACTTCCCTCCGCAGCTCTCAGCTCCAGCGGCTGATGCGTCGCCGCCACCACTCTCACATCCACGCGCATCGTCTCGTTGTCGCCGACACGCTGCAGCTCGCCATACTCCAGGAAGCGCAGCATCTTCGCCTGCAGCGCCAGCGGCATCTCTCCAATCTCGTCGAGAAACAGCGTCCCTCCATGCGCTGCCTCAATGCGCCCCGTCCGCGACTGCACCGCTCCGGTAAATGCACCCCGCGTATGTCCAAACAGCTCGGCCTCCAGCAAAGACTCTGGAATCGCCGCGCAGTTCAACACAACAAACGGCTTCGACGCGCGATCACTCAGCCGATGAATCGCCTTTGCCACAATCTCTTTGCCCGTTCCCGTCTCACCTTCGATCAGTACGGTCGAAGATCGCGGAGCCACCAGCCGGATCAATTCCGACAGCTCGCGCATCGGCTCACTCGCCCCTACCATCTCCGGCAACAGGGCCGTCACCCGCACCTCGTCCACAGGAGCCTGCCCCGGAACGCGCACTGAGGACAGCGGCACAGCCGCAGGGGCCGCATTCCATGCCGCCGTATCGTTCGCCGCACCGCCCTGCACTTCGCGCAGTGCGTGAAGAAGTTCATTCCTCCTCGGGCTGCGTGCTTCTCCTGCCTCTCCCCCATCCATCCGCATCAAGTCCACACCCGGATACATCATGCGTATCTGTCCGGCAAACTCGCTCGCTTCCAGATCGGGCAACCAGCTATCCACCAGCAGCGCTTCTGGGCGCAACAACTCCAGTTGCGCGATCGCTTCTGCTCCACCCGCAGCCTCATGCACCTCCCATCGCAGTTCTGTCAGCGAGATTCGCAGACGCGAACGGATCGCAGCATCCGCACTCGCCAGTACCACCGTACGCGCCGACATCGCCTCTAACCCCAGCGTTTCTTCCAACAACGCACCTGTCCCGTTCATCATGGCCCCCATCAACTCTCTACTTCGTCTGTTGTTCTCGATCGCCGGCCTCGAGCAGCATCTCGCGCATCGCGCCAACCATACGGTTTATGCGCGCACACTGGTTCAGCGCCTCGCCAATCGCCGAACGCATCGCAGCAGGCTCCCCATTCAGTTCACCCAACGCGAGCCTGCACTGCAGCACCGTCAATGGCTGGCAAAGACTATGCAGCATCTCATCGATTCGCTCGGTCAGCCCCTCTTCCATCACATGCGACGCGGCCATACTATGCACCAGCCATCGCAGCGCTGGCTGCATAATTGCCGATACGAGCAACGGGCTTTTTCGCAGCCGTTACTCTTACGCGATAGCCTTCGCCGCGCACCGTCTCAATCACCGAGTGTCCATCCGCATCCTCGGCAACCGACACCGCACCCAGCTTTCTGCGCAGGTAGTTCACATACACGTCCACCACGTTCGTGCCCGCATCCGGGGACATCTGCCACACCTCTCGCAGCAGCTCCGCACGGCTGACACAACGCCCCGGACGCCGCATCAGGTACTCCAGCAGGCTGAACTCCTTGACCGTCAGCTCCACATGCTGGCCACCGTGCAGCACACGCCGCTCCATGCGATTCAGTTCCACCCCCGCCTGACGCAGCACTGGATCGGCAAAGCGTTCCTTCCTGCGCAGCAGCGCCCGGCAACGCGCCGTCAGCTCATGAAAGCTGAAAGGCTTCAGCAGACAATCGTCCGCACCCAGGTTCAGGCACCGGACTCTCTCCTCCACCATGCTCCGCCCCGTCAGCACCAGCACAGCCGTACCGTCGAGTTCACCGCGCAGCTCCTCCAGCACCTCCACACCGTCTTTTTTAGGAAGACTTAGATCCAACACCATCAGGTCCGGCCTGTCCTGCCGTGCCCGCTCCAGTGCGGCCTCTCCGTCTTCAACCCGTGTCACCTCGTGTCCCTCAAGCTTCAGTCCTTTCTCAAGAAACACACCCAAAGCAGCATCATCTTCAACAATCAAAACCTGCATCGCATCTCCTCGGTTCAGCAGAACACCGCCAGGCTCGCAGATCTCTTTGGACCGGTACGACCAACCCCGCGGCGTCCTCTTACCTTGTGCGATTGCTCCTTTGCAATCAAGAGTCCTGTGAATCTTTTTGCGACACATGTTTTCAAAACGGGAATGACGCACCCTGCTTGAGCCCTCCTTTTCGTGGAATCAACTTAGCTATTGCAATTCGCTTTTTATTCGCTACAATTCCCGCATGGCTATCACACGGCGGCAAAAAGAGGTCATCGACTTTCTCTCCAGCTTCACGCAAAAGAACGGCTACTCGCCTTCGTACGAAGAGATCGCCAGCGGCCTCGGCCTCAGCTCGCTCGCCACCGTGCATAAACACATCACCAACCTGCAGAACAAAGGCCTGCTGCAACGTGCGCATAATCGCAGTCGCTCCATCGACGTCCTCCCCGCTCGCCCCAAACGTGGCGGAGAGCGCCTTCCCCTGCTCGGACGCATCGCCGCAGGCAAGCCCGTTGAGGCAATCGAAACCGCTGAAAGCATCTCGCTCGGCGACATCATCGGCAACCGCGAGGTCTTCGCCCTCGAAGTCCGTGGCGACTCCATGCGCGACGAGCACATCGTCTCCGGAGACTACGTCCTGGTCGAACGCACCCGCACCGCTCGCGAAGGCGAAATCATCGTCGCGCTCGTTGACGGCTCCGACGCCACCCTCAAGCGCTTCTACCGCGAGGGCAGCATGATCCGCCTCCAGCCCTCCAACACGGAGATGGCACCCATCTTCGCCCCTGCCGACAGCGTCAGCATTCAGGGCAAGGTCCTCGGCGTCCTGCGTAAATACGCCTGACACCTTCCGGTAATCCGCCATCAGAGGGTATTCAGATTAAAATTCCCTCAGCTATAAATAAAGACGGATAAGCGGTTTCACGTCCCTCTCCCTTTGCCTGCCGATCCGTCTAAAGATCGGTTCATCCCGAAACTTTCATGGAACCGGGTCGCACCCTCCTGCGTACCCTACCTCCGAAGCGGTATTTAAATATTTGGAGCTCGACCTTGGCCACACAGCGAAAGCAAAAGCGCAAACTCTGGATCTGGGGCGGCCTTATCGCCCTCGTCGTCGCCGTCGTTCTGGGGGTCGCCGTAGCGGCGCGCGGCAACAATGCCAAGATCGAACCCTCGCAGCTTGCCAAGGTGGAAAAAGGCGACATCGCCCGCTCCGTCGTGGCCACCGGCAAGGTCCAGCCCATCACCAAGGTCGAGGTTAAATCCAAGGCCTCCGGCATCGTCACCAAGCTTTATACCGACATCAATGCTCACGTGAAGCAGGGTCAGCTCCTCGCTCAGCTCGACCAGGTCGAAATTCTCGCGCAGGTCAACGCGCAGAAGGCCCAGCTCGCCGCTGCCGAGTCCAACGCTCGCGCCGCCCAGGCTGCTATCCAGTACGACAAGGTCAACGCCGAAGCGCCCGACCTGCCCATGTTCAAGAACACCTACGATCGCGCACTCTCCATGTCCAGGGACGGAGTCGTCTCCCAGCAGGCCCTTGACGACGCGCAGCAGAAATATCTTGCCGCTGCCAACACCCGCGACAAGGCCGTCGCCCAGATCACTGTCGACACCTCCAAGCTCCATCAGGCACAGGCGCAGGTCCAGCAGGCCGAAGCCTCCCTCAAGCAGCTGGAAGAGCAGCTCAGCTACACCACCATCACCTCGCCCATGGATGGAGTCGTCCTGTCCCGCGATGTCGAACTCGGCGACGCCGTCTCCTCCATCCTCGTCATGGGTTCCACAGCCACTCTCGTCATGACCCTCGGCGATATCAACCAGGTCTATGTGCAGGGCAAGGTCGACGAGTCCGACATCGGCAAGGTCTATCTCGGCCAGCCCGCGCGCATCAAGGTCGAATCCTTCAAGGACAAGACCTTCCAGGGCAAAGTCACCAAGATCGCTCCCCTCGGCGTCGAGAAGGACAACGTCACCACCTTCGAGGTTCGCGTCTCCATCGACAACCCCGGCGGCGAGCTCAAGGCCAATATGACCGCCAACGCTGAGATCCTCCTTGAAGAACACAAGGGCGTCCTCACCGTTCCCGAGCAGGCCGTCATCTACGACAAGGACCGCAACGCCTCTGTCGAAGTTCCCGATCCCAAGGAGAAAAAAGGCCGCCGCAAGGTCTCCATCAAAGCTGGCATCTCCAACGGAACCCGTACCGAAGTCCTTTCCGGGCTCAACGCAGGCGATACCGTCATCCTTCAGCAGTAACGATACAGCCCAATAATAACGAGAAGGCCCGGCCAAAGGTCGGGCCTTCTCGCATCCGTGCAATGCCTGACAGAAACCCCACGGACAAGCAGTCCAGGGCCTCGCGGTTTATCATTCCAACCACAAAAACCATTCGTCACAAATAACGGAACAAACCCCAGCCCTTCAGCGTAATCCCATCCGTACGGAGGCTCACTTATGAACACAAAGCTTTTCCTGGCCATAGCCAGCCTCGCCCTCACTACCGCGGCCTATGCAGCCGACGGCAACTTCGAACGGACCCTCTCGGTCTCAGGCTCGCCCAATGTATCTGTCGCCACCGGCTCCGGATACATCCGCCTCAAGCCCGGCTCCGACAATCAGGTTCACGTCGTCGGCCACGTCCACGCCAATCACGGCTGGATGAACGGCGACGCCGATTCCCGCGTCCAGCAGATCGTTAACAACCCGCCCATCACCCAGAACGGCAACGACGTCATCATCGGCAAAACCCACGACGACGACCTCTTCCGCAACATCTCCATCGACTACGACGTCACCCTTCCCCGCGCCTCCAACATCAACGCCGCCACCGGTTCCGGCGACATGACCATCGATAACGTCGGCGCCACGCTCAAGGCACAGAGCGGCTCCGGCTCCGTCCGCGCCACCGGCATCCAGGGACAGGCCACTCTCGGCACCGGCTCCGGCGATGTCGAGCTGCACGAAGCTGGCCCCGGCGATGTGCGCGCCGAAACCGGCTCCGGCTCTGTTCGCCTCCACGGAGTCAACGGTGCTCTCAAAGCCTCCACCGGCTCGGGTGACATTCAGGTCGAAGGCAACCCCGCCACCGACTGGAAGCTCTCCACCGGCTCCGGCTCCATCCGCATGGACCTCGGCGGCAGCGCCAAATTCAATCTCGTCGCCGATACCGGTTCGGGTTCGGTCAACGTCGCGCAGCCCATCTCCATGCAGGGCACGCTCAACCGGCACCACATCAGCGGAACGGTCAACGGAGGCGGACCCACCATTCGCGCGAACACTGGCTCCGGAGACATCTCCATCCGCTAACCATGAGCAGATCACGACCGGGAGATCGTCAATATGGATTTTTGGTCAGAACTGCTCTCGCGCCTCCATCGGGAACGTCCCGATGAGCTGCGAACCGATCCCCTCTCGGAGGAGGAGCCCGGCAACTCCGGCTCCTCCTCCGAACCCCCTCCGGTTCTGGATGATCCCGAACAAAACCTGTCAAGCCCCCATTCTGCCTAACCTGATCAATCCAAAGCACTTCCCAAGTGCCGATTTACCCCTCGATACTCACTAAAATAGATATAGGGTTCAGAAATAGATACAGGCAGATGCTTCCCACTGGAATTGACAGGGGTGTCGCAATAACCCATCTGTTTGGAATACTTTGCGCAAATTGGTACGGAGGGCCTACAGCCCCGAAATACCCAGAATCCTCAGCCAGTCCACAGGCGCCGCCGCCAGGTGATCCGGCTCAGCCGCCTCCAGCGAATGGGGCGCAAGCCCGAAGGTGCAGCCGATGGACTGCGCTCCGCAGTTGCGCGCTGTCAACACATCGACGTCCGAGTCGCCGATCATCAGCGTCTCCCCCGACGCAATCGCTAAACCGGCAATCGCGCTCGCCTCAGCGATCAGGGTCTTCAACCCATGCGGGTCGGGCTTCTTCGTATGAAAGCTGTTGCCGCCGTAATTCTGGAAGAAGAACGGCGTCAGCCCAAAGTGATCGCAGATCGCCCGCGACGGATTCACCGGCTTGTTCGTCAGCACCGCCATCAACGTCTCCGGCCACGCCGTACGAATCGCCTCCAGCGACTCCATCACGCCCGGATACACATACGTGAAATCCAGCTTGTGCTCGCGGTAGTAGTCCAGAAAGAACTCGAGCGCCTCGTTCACATACTCCGCATCATGAACGTCGCCCTCTGGATCGCCCAGCGCCCGCCGCACCAGCATCGAAGCACCATCGCCGATATAGCTGGCAATCACCTTCTCCGGCAGCTCCGGCTTGCCGAGATGCACCAGCATCGCGTTCACTGAGTTACAAAGATCCTGTCGCGAATCGATCAGCGTACCATCCAGATCGAAGACAATCAGTCGAGGAGAAACCGGAGACATATCTCAAGTGTATGTCGTCAGCCTCCTCTCAACCCAACGAGGCATCGTCCATGATCACGTTTCCCAAAACAACCGTCTGCATCATCGGCGGTGGACCAGCCGGAATCATGCTTGGCTTCCTCCTGGCCCGTGCCGGAGTCGAGGTCACTGTACTTGAAAAACATCAGGACTTCTTTCGCGACTTTCGCGGAGACACGATTCATCCCTCAACGCTGGAACTGATGTACGAGCTCGGCATTCTCGAGCGCCTGTTGCAGATTCGCCATTCGAAGATCGCAAAAATGTCCGTGCAGGCTGGCGACTGCAGCGCCGTCATGGCCGACCTCTCTCACCTGCCAACCCACGCAAAATATGTTGCCTTGATGCCGCAGTGGGATTTCCTGAACTTTCTCGCATCCGAAGCCACAAAGCTTCCCACCTTCACTCTTCGGATGGGATGGGAAGCAACTGGGCTGACACAGCACGATGGCGTCATCACGGGAGTCATGGCCAACTCGCCCGACGGTCCTGCTACCATTCCCGCCACGCTCACAGTTGGCTGTGACGGACGCCATGCCATCTCCCGAATGGCTGCCCATCTGCCCGTTATCGAAGAGGGTGTACCGATCGATGTTCTATGGCTGCGCCTTCCCCGCCATGACTCCGATCCCGAGAATGGATTGGGATACGTCAACTATGGACGCCTTGTGGTGTTGATCAATCGAATCGACTATTTTCAGGTGGCATACCTGATCGCCAAAGGTACATTTCCACAGTTGCAAGAAGCTGGGCTCCCTGCATTCCAGCAGAGTCTGGCGCGTATCGTCCCATTTCTCTCCGACCGCGTTGCCGAGATTGACTCGTGGGACAAGGTCAAGCTGCTCACTGTGCAGATCAATCATCTTTCACAATGGTCGTCTCCCGGCCTGTTGTGTATCGGCGACGCAGCCCACGCCATGTCGCCAGTCGGAGGCATTGGCATCAATATCGCGCTTCAGGACGCAGTCGCCACCGCAAATATGTTGTCAGAAGCTCTACGCTCCAACTCGCTCACTCCCCATCACCTGGTACAGGTGCAGCACTATCGCGAGAAAGCGGTTCGACGGACGCAGGCATTCCAAATCTTCGCGCATCGCATCCTCAACCGGATTCTGCAGAACCCAGAGCCGTTTCACGCACCGCTCATCTTTCGCTTCGTCGTGAATATTCCGGGCTTCAAATACCTCACGGCGCGTTTTATCGGAATGGGTCTTCAACCACAGCACATCGCACAACATGCAGAAACTCTTTGACCTTAACCCATAGGATTGTTAACTTAAAATCACATTCCAAAGGCGATGGGGTACCGCCTCTAACCGCAGGCATTTTGAGCTGCTGATGACTCCTACGATCTCTGTAGGAGGCCCATGTCCTTTATTCTTGCCGCGTTTCATCGCCAATATCGCCTGCTCCGCCACACTCTGCGCTGGTTTGTACTCGCAACACTTGCAGGCATCCTTGCTGGATCGGCTTCTGCACTTCTTCTTGCTAGCTTGAACTGGGCGACTGATACGCGAGAGTCGCATCGATGGCTCATAGTCTTCCTTCCATTCGCTGGGCTCGCCATTGGCGCGCTTTACTACTATTTCGGCAAATCCGTCGAGGGTGGAAACAACCTCATCCTCGACGAGATTCATACCGAGATTCCAAACACGCCCGATGCCCCACGCACCATACCGGCGCGCATGACTCCGCTTATTCTGGTGGGTACCATCGTCACGCATCTCTTCGGAGGGTCCGCCGGCCGAGAAGGCACAGCCATCCAAACCGGCGCTTCACTCGCCGACCAGGTCACACGCATCCTTCGCCGCCTTGGCATCCACTTCCCCGATCATGATCGGCGGACCCTATTGATGGCCGGAATCAGCGCCGGCTTTGGGTCCGTCTTCGGAACACCTCTCGCAGGTGCAGTCTTCGGCCTCGAAGTCCTCACTATTGGAAATGTTGGCTACGACGCCATCTTCCCCTGCTTCGTCGCCGCATTCATCGGAGACTACACCACACGCCTCTGGCGTATTCACCACACGGTCTACACCGTCACCCAGACTGCGCCAATCAATCTGAAGTCGATCCTTTCAGCCATCGCAGCTGGAATTATTTTCGGCCTTACCGCACTGCTCTTTGCCAGAACGACACATGCCATTACCGCCTTCTTCAAGAAGAACATCCGCTATGCCCCACTGCGGCCATTCCTTGGAGGCATTGTCGTTGTATTCGCCGTTTTCGCTATACACACAACGAAATACATCGGCCTCGGCATACCAACCATTGTCGCCGCATTTTCTGAACATCTGCCGCGCTATGATTTCGCCGCCAAGTTTGCCTTCACCGCCCTTACTCTCGGCTCCGGCTTCAAAGGAGGCGAAGTCACGCCGCTCTTCTTTATCGGCGCCACTCTAGGTAACTCCCTCTCAGGAATCTTTCCGCTGCCGGCTTCCCTCCTGGCCGCGATGGGTTTCGTCGCCGTCTTTGCCGGGGCAGCCAACACACCCATCGCAGGCGGCCTCATGGCCCTCGAGCTGTTTGGACCCGAGGCCGGAGCCTTTGCCGCCATCGCCTGTGTGGTCAGCTACCTGTTCAGCGGACACAATGGCATCTATCGCTCCCAGAAACTAGGAGCGCGTAAACATGTTACTCATCGAACACACGATTCCAGCTCTGAATCACACGGGTCTCGCGCTCCCAACCCAACACGCTGACGCTTCCCGTGCCCAACGCAAACAGACTGCCTCCTGTCGCGGCTAACAGCAGCCAACGTGCAGCCAAAATGCGAAGAATGTGCGCATGGGCAAACAAAGCGATATTGCCGCCGGCAGGCGCCGAGGCAAGCGCTCTGGTAATCACGGCGTCCGCGCGCTCGCCTACGTGCTCAGCCGTCTCACCGCCAATAATTGGGTCCTTCCATACACTCCATCCCGATACCTCAGCCCGAATCTGCGCCGTCGTCTTACCCTCATAGATGCCGTAATCCCATTCCTTCAGGTTGTCGTCAACCTGCGCCTGGCCAGCAAAACCTGCGATGGCGCACGTCTCGCGGGCGCGCTGCATCGGGCTGACGAAGACCGCATCGAACTTCGTTCCCTTCAAGTACTCCCGCAAAGCCTCTGCTCGCTTGCGCCCCTGTTCTGTCAAGGGGATATCCGTCCGGCTGGTGTGCTGCCCGCTCTTGCTCCACTCCGTCTCGCCGTGCCGCACCAGCCACAATTGGGTTCCTTCACTCATTCAGCATCCTCCGCCTCACTTCTAATATCTTATGTGGTGATGGACTTTCAATTAACAACAGCCTACAAGCCACAGGGCGATCAACCGCGCGCCATTACCGAACTCGTCGCCGGACTTAACGCCGGCGAAAAAGACCAGGTTCTGCTCGGCGTAACCGGATCAGGCAAGACCTTCACCATGGCGAAGATCATCTCCGAGGTCAACCGCCCGGCGTTGGTGCTCGCACACAACAAAACGCTGGCCGCGCAGCTTTACCATGAGTTCAAGCAGTTCTTCCCGAATAACGCAGTCGAATACTTCGTCTCGTACTACGACTACTACCAGCCCGAGGCCTATATACCCTCCGGAGATCTCTACATTGAGAAGGAAGCCACCATCAATGAAGAGCTCGACAAGCTGCGGCTTTCGGCAACACGCTCGCTCTTTGAGCGGCGGGACTGCATCATTGTCTCCTCGGTCTCTTGCATCTACGGCCTCGGGTCGCCGGAAGCCTACTACGGCATGCTGCTTCTGCTGGAAAAAGGCCAGCGCATCAAGCGCGAAGACATCACACGCCGGCTGGTTGAAAT
The DNA here is from genome assembly GCF_025264665.1 of Edaphobacter flagellatus. NCBI lineage: Bacteria > Pseudomonadati > Acidobacteriota > Terriglobia > Terriglobales > Acidobacteriaceae > Edaphobacter > Edaphobacter flagellatus. The sequence goes on along the minus strand of NZ_CP073697.1, from coordinate 4,169,363 downwards.
TCTGTACGATCGCAACGATGTCGACTTCCGTCGCGGAACCTTCCGCGTTCGTGGAGACATCATTGAGGTTTATCCAACCTACGACGAATCAGCTTATCGCATCGAACTCTTTGGCGATGAAATAGACTCGCTTTCACAGATCGACCCGCTCTTCGGCACTGTCAAACAGCGCTACTCGCGTCTGCCCATCTATCCAAAGTCACACTATGTCGTGCAGCCGGAGCGTAAGACTTCGGCCATGGATTCCATCCTGGCGGAACTCTTCGACTGGGAGGCTCAGCTAGAAAAAGAAGGCAGACTCGTCGAGTCGCAGCGTATCCATCAACGCACACGATTTGATCTGGAGATGATCAAATCGGTGGGCTACTGCCACGGCATCGAAAACTACTCCCGGCACTTTTCTGGCCGACTGCCGGGCGAGCCCCCGCCGACATTGCTCGATTACTTCCCTCGTGACTTCCTCATATTTATTGATGAGTCGCATGTTACCGTTCCACAGCTGCATGGCATGTGGCACGGCGACCGTTCGCGCAAGCAGAATCTTATTGACTACGGATTCCGTCTGCCCTCAGCACTCGACAACCGGCCATTGCGCTTCGAGGAGTTCGAGTCGCGCACCGGACAGATCGTGTACGTTTCTGCAACGCCAGGACCTTACGAATTGACTAAGTCGGCAGGAGTGGTTGTCGAACAGATCATCCGCCCGACTGGCCTGACCGACCCCGAAGTGGAGATCCGCCCTGTTAAAGGTCAGATCGACGATCTGCTCGCTGAAATCCGTGAACGATCTGCGAAAAATCAGCGCGTGCTGGTCACAACACTGACAAAGCGCATGGCAGAAGATCTCGCAGGCTATTACACCGAGGTTGGCGTTCGCTGCCGTTACATGCACTCTGAAATCGAAACCCTCGAACGAATCAAGCTTCTCCGCGATCTACGTAAAGGTGAGTACGATGTACTTATCGGCATCAACCTGCTTCGTGAAGGGCTCGATCTGCCTGAGGTCTCACTCGTCGCTATCCTCGATGCTGATAAAGAGGGTTTCCTGCGTTCCCAGGGATCGCTCATCCAGACAATCGGTCGAGCGGCACGACATCTTGAAGGCCGAGCGATTCTCTATGCCGACACAATGACCGAATCGATGCAACGCGCTATCGACGAGACGAATCGTCGTCGCGAGATTCAACAGGCATATAACGAGGAGAACGGCATTACGCCACAATCGATCAGCCGTCCCACCGAGATGGCATTGGCAGGTATTCTCAAAGCCGACTATGCCGATCTTACTGAAGAAACCAGCGACATGCCGGACTTCACCACACAACAGGAGCTCGACACATACATCGCCAAACTTGAAATCGAGATGCGCGAAGCCGCCAAGAAATTTGAGTTCGAAAAGGCTGCCAGGCTGCGCGATACAGTCAAAGAGCTACGCACCAAGGAGTTCCTGTTCAGCTAGCAATCACTTCAGTTGTGTGATTGGCAGGCCTTCAAATTGACATCGTTTGCCCTAAGATTTCCATTATTTCTGCAAAATACTGCAATGGAAAAATCCAAGCACGTGGATGTAACAGATTCGAAAGAGACAGAGTTTGGCACCCCAGTTGCTCTTAGCTACGCGTGTTGTACGGGCCTTATCCACTTAGGCATTGGGCTGAATGCGATGTGGAAATGACATCAGCGAAATCTTCGGATGGGCTCCGAATACGACCTTGATTCCCTGCGGCGAGTGAACACAATTCTTTTTGCCTCGCACTCATTTTGCGTTTTTCTCTCTCTTCTTTCGCTCTGAAGCCTACCCGAACAGGTTGATGCAGTCTGTTTCCCGCGCCTGTGGGCACGGACTGTCATCGAATTGCCCAA